>NZ_MUFH01000319.1:0-2612 GCF_001996115.1 Salinivibrio sp. MA427 | reverse complement strand
AATGTGATTGGAGTCATAGTGTCGATCCGGTTCAAAATCTGTCTAGAAAAATGGTACATGGCTTCCATTTTTCTGTTGTTTTTGCAGCGACGCTGGATAACGTAATGAAAACAAAGGAGTGATGCTGTGTATCGCCGAGGATGGCTGGCTTTGATATTGATAGGATGTTTATGGACCGTTCCGGCCGAGGCGAGTGATCAGGCGTGGCAATCGCCTGGTTATATCCTTGACGCTTTTTACCGAATAGCAATGAAAAGCGAATATATTGAAGGGGAGCAGGGCATCCGAAAGTGGCAAGCGCCGATTCGGTATCATATTGCCCATCCAATCAATAACAGTGAGCTACATGATAATTTAGTGGCGTACCATCTTAGTCATTTGCAATCAATCACTGGGGTAGCCTTTACCCCAACCGAAAGGCCTGAACGCGCCAATCTATCGATCGTATTTACTAATCATGCCCGTTTTTTAGACGATGCACGCAAACAGTTTGCGACGGACGATGTCTCGCCATTAGAGAACGCGATATGTGCTGCCAACATTAAAGTGGATAGACACGGGGTAATTCAGTATGCGGCGGTGGTGATCCCCGTCGATCTCGCCCGATCAAAAGGTAAGCTGGTGGCGTGCGTGGTGGAAGAGTTGACGCAAGTCATGGGGTTACCCAATGACGATAACCGAGTCTATCCGTCTATTTTTAACGATCAGAGCTCGCAGCAGTTACTGACTGGACTCGATAGCCTACTGTTGCAGCTGTTATATCTCGATGCCGTAAAACCAGGGCAAAACTGGGAAACCACCCAGGCAATTATTCGGCCCGTGATCACAAAGTGGGCGCAAGATGGCACCATTAATAACGCCCATCGAGCAGTAAAAACCGGAAAACTCTATCCGTTACTCGGATGGTAGCCTGGCCGAAGATGCCAACGTGTTGATGATTGCTCTGCCCGATAACAAAAATTGTTGAAAGTGATTTAGACATTTCGCCAACTTAGACGACACTTAAAGGGTGGACTGATAATGTCATAACGATTTGGGGAGGCGACATGGAGTCGATCACAGTCAAAGATTATATGAACAAACGACCGGTTACATTCTCGCAGGACATGCCGTTGTCTAGTGCGCTCGAAAAGTTACTTCGTAGCCAGCAAACGGGAGGACCAGTCATTGATGCTAATAAGCGTTTGGTGGGCTTTATATCCGAGCAAGATATGTTGCAGCAGTTGTTACGAGACAGCTACCACTGTCAAGACTCACACACCGTCTCAGATTGCATGACGCCCAACGCGTTAGCGGTGGAATCAGAAGACAGTATCATTAAACTGGCCGAAATGATGGCACCGACCAAACCTAAACTGTATCCGGTCGTCGATGAAGGTAAATTAGTTGGGATCATCACGCGTCGTGACATACTGCGCGCCATTGGGATGCAGATGGGCGAATGTTTAACCCACCCTGTGTGACCACAGAACGATACGCACGCACCCTACTGAGCCGTCAGTAGGGTGGTTGGATTGAGCACCCTCTCTCGTTTTTCGTCTATTTTTTAATCAGCATACTCTGCTGTTATCCTGCCTTTTAATATTGATATTTCAATAACTAAAGCGATGATCGTGATAGATCGTGCGATTTTTGATGCCAGATTTAAGGTTTTCTGCTATTGTGCTGCCCATTGGCAAGCTGGTGGCCTGCCGTGCGGATACAGAGGTTAGCCCCTGTCATGCAGTGAATACGATAAGCAGGATGCGGGAATATCGTGGGTGTGGAGGCCAGCATTGACTTTACGACAATATCAAATGAGGTAGAAACAAAGGTTAAATTGGACGATCAGGGAGGACGAGGTGAGAGAAACAAAGAGGTTATATGTATCAACTCAATTCAATTGGTGCACTAGAATCATTCTTGATTGCTATTGGTGTACTTTTTCTAGGCCATTTCGTTAATTCAAAAATTCCCGCATTACGCAAGTTTAATATTCCCGAACCTATTGTTGGGGGGTTAATCATTGCTTGTGTGATTTCAGTTTTACATTATAACGGTATCAACTTTAAATTTGATCTACCGTTAAAAAACACCTTTATGCTAATGTTTTTTGCCACCGTTGGGTTGGCCGCCAATTATAAACAGTTAGTAAAGGGTGGGCTAAAAGTTTTCTGGTTTTTAGCGATCGCGTCTGTCTATATTATCATTCAAAATGCGATTGGCGTCAGTTTTGCCTCGCTCCTAGGCCTTGATCCGTTAATGGGCTTAGTCGCCGGTTCAATTACGCTATCAGGTGGCCATGGTACTGGCGCAGCCTGGGCACAGATATTAACCGATGAATATGGGATTCAAAGCACGCTTGAGATCGCAATGGCCTCAGCCACACTCGGCCTCGTTATTGGCGGGATTATTGGTAGCCCTGTTGCTCAGCGTTTGATTAATAAACACCAACTCGAATCTGAGTATGGACGTGGGACAACAACGCACGAAAAATATCCTGAATTAGTCACATATAATGAAAATGAAGAAGATAAAGTCACTGCTAAAAAAGTGATTGAAGTCTTGTTTATTTTGTTATTGTGTATTACAGGTGCAAGTCATTTATCTGAATGGGTTAGTCAGTTCAACAT
>NZ_MUFH01000318.1:0-2616 GCF_001996115.1 Salinivibrio sp. MA427 | reverse complement strand
ATCTCGACGAAGCGTTACGTCTTGGTGATCGTATTGCCATTTTACGGGACGGTAAGCTGGTACAAGTGGGTGAGCCGGTTGATATTCTACTTCAACCAGCAGACGACTATGTCGAAGCATTTGTTAAAGACGTCAACCGTGCTCGAGCCCTAACCGTTGAAACCGTGATGCAGCCGCAAATCTGTCGTATCAGTGCGACCACAATTGGTGATGCCATTCAGCAGATGCGCCATCAAAAAGTTAATTATGGCTACTACATTACCGAGGAGGGTTACCAAGGTACCTTGAGCCAAAAAGCACTGAGTGACAAAGATCCAAGTGGCCATATCGAGGCTAGCTTACTTGAGGATGTTCCCGCGATTGATCAAGATTCTTTGCTCGAGAGTGTGATTCCAGATACCTTGGAGTCGAAATGGCCACTGCCCGTCTTCGACGATCATGGGGAGCTTATCGGGCATCTCTCACGACAGACTGTTGCCAACATTCTCAGCGAAACAGGAAAAAGCGCGACCGAAACGTTATCCACAAACCCGCCCCAAAAAGCGAGCTAATTATATCAATGCGCCCTACCTATTGGGGCGCATTAACCCAGCTGACCGATCAGTTTCAGACGTGACGACGAAATAGCGAATCGTGATCACCTAGCGCCCTGTTGTCCGGGAGCTAGGTGTTTCGAAAATAGATATGATTACGTCTTATTCACTCGTTCAAAACCAGCGGCAAGATCAGCGATTAAATCCTCCACCTGTTCGAGACCAATATGCAGTCGAACGAGTGTCCCACTGAAACTTACTTTAGCCACGGGCCGGATCCGATTAAGCTGTTCGGGTTGATTGGCAAGTAACAAAGACTCGTAACCTCCCCATGAATAAGCCATGCTAAAATACTTCATAGAGTCGCAGAATGCTTCTAATTGCGTATCGGACAAACGTTCCTTAAAAACGAATGAGAACAGTCCGTTACTGCCACTAAAATCACGGGCAAAATAGCGATGCCCCGGACAATCAGTGAATGCGGGATGAAGCACTTTCGCCACTTCAGCCTGCTCATTCAGCCAGTTGGCAACATGTAACGCATTTTCTTGATGTTGCGCTAGCCGTACATCGAGCGTTCTCAGTCCTCGTGCCGCCTGGTAGGCAGTGTCAGGATCAACGGTTTGTCCCATCAAGTAGGCACGCTCTCTCAGCGTTGGCCAACAGCGCGCATTGGCGACGGCGGTGCCTAGCATATTATCTGAATGACCAATAATGTACTTGGTGCCAGACTGAATAGAAATATCGACACCCTGTGTTAACGGCTGGTATAAGCGACCTGCCGCCCACGTATTATCCATCATGATCACAGCATCTGGGGCGCGATTGCGAACCGCTCGCACAATGGCTGGCGTATCGTGCACTTCCATGGTGTACGACCCGGGTGACTCCAAGAACACGATACGTGTATTCGGCTTGATGCGATGACTAATCTCGTCACCTTCAAGTGGGTCAAAATACTCGGTCTCGATCTGCATGTCGGCCAGTATTTTCTCACAAAAGTCTTGAGTAGGCTCATATGCCGAACCCGATACCAGTATGTGATCGCCCGTTTTAACAAATGCGAGAATACTGTTAGCAATCGCCGCCGCGCCACACGGAAATAACGCACAACCTGTTCCCTGCTCAAGCTCTGTCATTGCGTCTTGCAGCGAAAAGTGAGTGGTCGTACCTCGTCGGCCATAAAACAGCGTTTGTTGGTGACGATTTGCAACCGCGTGTTTCTTTTCTGCTAATGAATCAAAAATGATTGAAGAAGCGCGCTGTACGACTGGATTAACCCCGCCTAAGGTGTAGCCTTTTTGGCGTCCAGCATGGATTAGCTGCGTACGATTCTGTTTCTTTTCCATGGCTCACTCATCCTATGTTGCCCATACCTCTAGCCTAAGCGTTTCGCCAAAAGCAGTAAAGACATTTAGACGTCCATATTGTAATTTTCTATCTATCGATTCAACGATATGTCATCGCGCTAAACGCTAAGCCATCGCGGTTAGCGAAGCGTGTCTAGGTTGATGACTACCCACTCCGCATTTTAGTTCGAACACTAAACAGATCACATTTTTATCTATTTGACTGGAAACACAATGTAAGTGTATATACATTGTATATCTAATTGATAGGCTAAAAAATATGGCAAAAAAAGAAAAAGTTAAAAAAGACAGCCAATTACTGATACGAATCAATAGAGAGCAACGTGACGCGTTTCTGCAAACATGTGACGATCTTGATACCTCAGCGGCTCGAGAAGTCAGACGGTTTATCAAACAATTTTTAAAAGACCACGAAACAAAAAAAGAATCATAACATCCAGTTTACGGTGCAACTTGCCGGTACCCGACCACAGCATTGAAGCTGTATTGCAGTGGCAAACGCTTCGGCAATCTATATTTGAGGAGAGAAAATCATGGCGAAAGTATCAAAGAAAGATCTGAAAAAATCGATCAAGAAAACCAAAGCAAAAGTTGCGAAACAAGAAGGCAAGCTGAAAAAATTGAAAAAGCAACTAAAGCAAGCCTAAGCCACGTTTAGTTAAGCAATAAGCATAAAAAAGCTCGGGGATTTCCCGAGCTTTTTGTTTGTTATG
>NZ_MUFH01000317.1:0-2625 GCF_001996115.1 Salinivibrio sp. MA427 | reverse complement strand
GTTATGGCGACAACAAGTTTAAGCTTAGGGGAGCACTGGGAAGTGTTTATTAAAAACGAGGTAGCAAGTGGCCGGTACGGCTCTGCTAGCGAGGTTGTTCGTGATGCATTACGCACACTTGAGGAACGCAAAACCAAACTGGATGTGTTGCGCGCACATCTTGATGAGGGGGCTCGACAGTCGGCGAGTGACACGTTTGTCGATGATTTTTCAATGGATGAATTGATTAACGACTTGGACACAGAATCTTAACCATTTCACTATTGGTTAGTGCGCGCATTGTAATTGAACATTACTGACATACGTACTAATGAAGCGATCTTCCTTCAAACATTAAAGTGTGCCTTGTTTCACGGGCAGTCGATGCGGTTTGTGTTACCTTTTTGGTGCTTGTGAGTGATGTGCCTTGTCACTCGGGACAATCACGAAAGGGACACCCATGGACGATCTCTCGCCTTCTGATCTTAAAACCATCCTTCATTCCAAACGCGCCAATATGTACTACCTCGAGCATTGTCGCGTGATGCAAAAAGACGGACGAATCCTATACTTGGCGGAAGCGAAACGCGAAAACCTCTACTTTAATATCCCCATTGCCAATACCACCGTCTTATTGCTCGGCACCGGCACGTCAATCACGCAAGCGGCGATGCGTATGCTGTCGCAAGCAGGCGTTCTGGTTGGCTTTTGTAGTGGCGGGGGCACACCGCTGCATATGGCAACCGAGGTCGAATGGTTTACGCCACAAAGCGAGTATCGGCCCACCGAATATTTGCAAGGTTGGTTGTCTTTTTGGTTTGATGATCAAAAGCGACTGGATGCTGCGCGGGCTTTTCAGCTAGCTCGTTTGAGTTACTTAAAGCAGGTCTGGCAAGCGAGCCGTGAACTTAAGCTTGAAGGGTTTGATGTGCCCGAATTGGCCGGTGCGCTCGACACCTTTGTGGCACGAACCGACAAGGCCAGCAAGTCAGCTGATTTATTGCTTACCGAAGCGCAGCTGACCAAAGCGCTCTACAAACACGCCGCCAACCGCACGCAAAAAAACGGTTTTAAACGTCAGCATGAGGCCGACGATCTCGCCAACCGCTTTTTAAATCATGGCAACTACTTAGCCTATGGCTTAGCCGCGAGTTGTTTATGGGTGCTTGGGATCCCGCACGGATTTGCGGTGATGCATGGCAAAACCCGTCGCGGCGCGCTGGTGTTTGATGCCGCTGACTTAATCAAAGATCGTGAACTATGATGGTGACCTTTATTTCTCAGTGCGAGAAAAAGGCACTGAAGAAAACCCGCCGCGTGCTCGATGCCTTTGCTAACCGAATAGGTGATAACACTTGGCAGACGCTGATCACCGAAGATGGCTTAAACACGGTGCGAAAAATGCTGAGCAAAACCGCCAGCCGCAGCACCGCGGTCAGTTGTCATTGGATTCGTTCGAGAACCCATAGCCAACTGGTGTGGATTGTGGGTAACCGCCGCAAGTTTAACTTAGAAGGCAATGTACCGGTCAATCGCACTGAGCTGGACCTTGGCCACAAGGAATGGGAGCAGGGTTGGCAGCTTAATGAGGTGATCGTGCTGGCAACGGCCATGGCGGGGTTGTTTCACGATTTTGGGAAAGCCAATGCGTTGTTTCAGCAAAAGCTTCGCGGCCAAACGGCACACCAAGGCGAGCCATACCGCCATGAATGGGTATCTTTGCGTTTGTTCGAGGCGTTTGCCAAGGGTAAAAAGGATCAGCAATGGCTTGATGAACTCAGGGCACTGACGCCTGAGACGGCCGCTGAGCATGAAGCAGCGCTACTGGCGCGACTATTTACCGAAGCAGAAGGCTATCAGCCTGCTTTTAGTGACTTATCACCATTTGCACGCATCGTGGCTTGGCTTATTGTGTCGCACCATCGGTTGCCCGTGAACTATGATGCCGACAAGGCACCGGTTGAGCTATCGCAAATTGACCAATGGCTTAGCCGTTGCTTTGGCAGCCACTGGAATGCGCCCAACGCACTTAACCTCGCCAAATATGATACACAGGCGCTTACCGACAACTGGCGCTTTCCCGATGGCACACCATTTTTAAGCCAGCCTTGGCAACAAAAAGCGCGTCAATTAGCCCAGCGTGCCAGCCAATATCCGTGGAATTCTCATGGACAAGTTGATTGGTTATCGCAGCGGTTTGTCAGCCATATGGCACGTTTATCGTTAATGCTGGCGGATCATTATTATTCGTCGCTGCCTCTGGAGAAATGCAAGCCCAAATGGCGGGACGGCCATTACACGCCTATTGCTAACACAGACCAGTCTCAAGGCAAACGCAAAAACGCGCCACCTAAACAACAATTGGATGAGCACAATATCGGCGTGGCTATTAATGCGAAACGCTTTGCGGAGAATTTACCCTCACTTAAATGGACATTGCCGGCAATTGCCCAGCACCGTCGCTTTAGCCAAGGCGCCGAAAAAGAGAAGTATCGCTGGCAAGATATCGCCTATCGTAAAACCAAAACCATAACCACTGACTCGGAAACGCAGGGCTTTTTCGGCATTAATATGGCGTCGACAGGCTGTGGGAAAACCATCGCCAACGCGCGCATTATGTATGCGCTATCCGATCCTTGGCAGGGG
>NZ_MUFH01000316.1:0-2639 GCF_001996115.1 Salinivibrio sp. MA427 | reverse complement strand
GTCGTTATGCACTGAATAAACTGAAAGATCACAGCATCCTTCCTTGGTTACTGAAACTGTTTGTCGCCAGTGTGGTGGTGATCTTTTTAATTAGCTGGCGCACTGATGTCACTAATATTTGGGCAATCTTGGGCCCATTCTGCTTTCTGGCGGCGGCCAATGGTGCCATTTATCCACTCGTGGTAAACCGAGCCTTAGAAGATTTTAAATCATGTAGCGCGACAGCGGCGGGCCTGCTCAACTTCTTACAGATGATTATCTGCTTTGTCGCGAGCGCCTTGGTCTCTGCGTTTGCCGCCTCAGGATTGTTCGCGGTCACGACCGTGATGCTATCAACCTGCGCGGTGGTGATTATCGGCTTTGGTTTAGTCTGGCATGCCAACCGTCAAGCGCAGACGCTAGCAACGGCATAAATGACTCGCTCGCTTCTCACAACGTAAAAAGGCGCCATAAAGCGCCTTTTTCTTTTTGAGTTTCGCTCACACAGATGCTGCAATCAACTGAGCCAGTGTTCGTTCAAACGTTTGCATCACAATGTATGTTTAGTCCAATACTAAGAGTATGTTTAGTCCAACACTAAGCTGCCATTGTCATCAAACTGCCAAGCCTCTCCATAGGCAACTTCCCACAAATAGTTGTCAGGGTCAGCAAAGTAACCACTATAGCCGCCCCAAAAAACATCTTGAGCAGGTTTGACAATTCGACCGCCGCATTCTTTAGCCAGCGCAAGCACCTCATCGACCTCTTCTTTTGAACGCGTGTTATGCGCAAGCGTGATCCCACTGAAACCAGCGTCACTAACAGGCATACCGGGCTTTATGTCATCGGCTAAAGCGTCGATTGCATATAACGCTAAACGCGTTCCCGCTGTACTAAAAAACACTATCCCTTCTTCGGGGTGATTATGGGTTGGAAACCCTAGTTGGCGATAAAATTCATACGAACGTGATAAATCGGCAACCCCCAATGTAATGATGCTAATCCTTGCTTCCATACTTCCTCCGTGGTGTTGATTCTAGCTTACATCTTTGGGTGACTACGCGGTGTTAAGTTGCACATGGTTTGCTATACTTTTCAATGTGATTCCTGCCGCTGATAAGCGTGATTGGATCGCCATTAACGCCACATTGTATTCATGACTGTTTTTAAAATCTGCGATCCTTTGCCGATCCGTAAACATCAAACGGATCATCACACTTTGCGGAAAACGTTGATAATTCACCTCATGCGTTAGCCATTCAAAACCATCGACGTGTTTCATGGTCAGCTCACACACCTCAGTCAGTGCTTCGCGGATAGCATTGTCGTATTTTTTATCGGTTTTTCGCATGATTATCTCTTTTTGGTCTCCAGAAGATTGTTTGTCGCCATCAGATTACCCAGTTTAATCACTCGAAACTGGCTGCTTAGGATCAGTGCGGGCGTGGTCAACAAAAATCAGTTCTTCCGTGGCAAAGCCTCGCTGTTTGGCTTCAGAGATAAAACGTTCTTTGACAGACTCAGGTACGGTCGGCGTGCGAGAGAGCAGCCAAAGATAGCCATGATCAGGGCCTGAAATAAAGGCATACTGGTAGTCATCATCTAACTCAAACACCACATATGATCCATAGAAAGGACCAAAGAACGAAACCTTCAGGTACGCCGTCTTATCATTTTCAACGAAGTACGCTTTACCCTCTGCTTCTTGCCATTTGCCCTCTTCGCGGCTAAAGCCTCGGTTGATCACTTTGACGCCACCGTCTTCACGCAACGAGTAAGTTGCCGTCACATYGGATAAGCCGCGCTCAAACGAGTGATCAAGTCTTGCCACTTCGTGCCATGTTCCCAAATAACGGTTGAGGTCAAAATTGGTTACTGGCGTCACATCTTTAGGCATACCAAGGCAGCCGGTTAATATCGTCGATAACAGAAACACGAATCCTAATCTTAATCTCATCACTCACTCCTTGCCGGATGGCACGAATCTAGTGCACCGCCAAACTGGCCATGGCGGCGGCCCTATCTTTAAACTGGATTTTTCCCACACAGCATTGACCCAGCTGCGCATAATGCGCTTGGATATGTGACACGAGCTGAACAAGCGGCATGATTTGCCCACTCGGCTGCCAGTGCTGACCACCGTCTTGACTCAACCAGCAAACGCCTTGGCTATCCACCAGCCGATCATCTTCTGTGATCAGGTTTTCACTCAGTCGACCGAGCGACGCCGAGTCTGGCGCGTATGATAGTTCGTCATCCCCTTGCCAAATCAGTAGCGCAGGATAGTTGATATAGGTGGTCATGACTTGGGCTTAAATATATCAAGTTTGAGTGCCACTGACTTCCCTAACCAACCCACATGATCGGTATGATCAATGTAATCATCGCCCGTCACGCCATGCAAAAACACGGTTAAATCGCCCCGATGCGCCTCAAGCCATGTCATCACCTCATCGAACGCGGCGTTGTCAAAGGCGATCTGAAAACTCCACTTTGGGTGTGGACCGACGCATTTGCGATGAAAACGGCCAAGGTCGATAGGCAGTGACGATGCAGCGGCCGCTTGATAGATAACATCCGCCTGCGCTTCGGTGTCGGCCTCGTAGTAGACATGGGCGTGGTAAGCCTGGTGAACATTGGCAAAAGAGTGATTAGAAGAC
>NZ_MUFH01000315.1:0-2648 GCF_001996115.1 Salinivibrio sp. MA427 | reverse complement strand
GGTTATCGGTAGCGGAAAGCTCAACACACAAACTGGTGTAGTCGATGCCATCTTTGTTGAGCCAGATTACAGTGGCAGGGGCGCGGCGAAAAAGATGCTTCAGTTTTTAGAGCACCTAGCGAAAGAACAGGGCTTGCGATTGCTAACGCTCGAATCCACCCTCAATGCAGCGCCTTTTTATCGCGCCTGCGGCTTCGTGGGCGATGAGATATCAACGTATCACTCCCCAAAAGGGATCCGTTTGGATTGCGTGCCGATGGAAAAACCACTTTAAACACAACATCGATAAYAAGGAGCAAGGATGACTGACGTTTTATCACTSGTTTCAATCGGGTTCGCATTTTTTGTTGTCGCGGTCTCTCCGGGGCCRGCGAAYATCTCCAATGCAACYATCGCCATGAGTAAGGGGCGAAAAGTCAKCCTTGTTTAACGGCGCAGGGTTATCCATTGGGCTGCTGTTTTGGGGCATTGTCGCCGCCAGTGGCTTGGGGGTGGTGYTRCAAGGGTCGGTGTATTTACTCATGYTRCTAAAAATCRTGGGTGGCRTTTATCTTCTATGGCTGGCTTACCTTTCTTTTAAATCATCCTTTAAYGCCRCYGCGWCGGTCTCMAMAAMCGATAACCAAGAAGTGGGATACCGAAAATGGTTTGTTCGTGGCGTGGTTTTAAATTCCTCTAAYCCTAAAACCGTKGTGGCTTRGATGGCGGCTTTGTCGGTTGRRATGGGYTCAAGCAGYGATGGRYTRTTTCTTGTCGCKGCGGTGCTGACTTGTATGCTGGTCGGCTTTTTRGTGAATGGGWTGTACTCYCTGTTGTTTTCAATCAACGGCGTGATGAACGTCTACCAAAARGTGGCGCATTGGGTYGAGCGGGTAGTGKCTGGGATCTTTGCGYTGGCAGGATTAGGATTRCTGCGCTCCGCCTTTAGCCGCAATCCTGYGTGAGKCTTTACCTCAACCCAACTTGAGGGGTTAATCTGGTGCCATTCACATAAGGAGTCGACGATGACATCAGCACCCATGATTGAAGAGTATTTACATCGCCTCGGGTTGAGTGAGGCGAAGGGCGTGGCACTGGTCACTGAGCTTGTTGAAAAGCATTTGGCGCAGTATGCGTTTTCTAGCCTCAATGCCTTGGCAGGACAGCCGCTTTCTTTACAGACGGATGCCTTGTTTGAGCGGTTGGTGGTGAACCAGCAAGGCGGCTATTGCTTTGAGCACAATAAAATTGCCTACCTTGCCCTGAAACATTTGGGGTTTAAGTTGCGCAGTGTGCTGGCGCGGGTAATGCTCAATGGTAAACCCACCAATCCGCGCACTCACCGTAGGAATGTGCTTGAGCTCGATGGCGAGACTTATCTAGTGGACGTTGGTTTTGGCAATAAAACCCCGCGCGGCTTACTCAATATCAACCAGCGCACCTGCACCATCGGACACGATACCTATCAAATCACGCGCAATGGCAATGTAGTGACGGTGGTGTTACACGAGCCCGAGCAACCGCCACTAACGCTGTACGAGGTTGAGCTTTACGATGTAGTAGAAGCCGACTTTGACGTGGCGCACTTCTATTCTCATCAACACCCTGAAGCCATTTTCGTCAATAACCTCGTGGTGTCGTTGATCACTGCTTCACACCGCTATTTGATTCGTAATCAGCAGTTTTTGGTCTGGGATGCGACAGGGCACCTTATTACCGAAAAAAGTATCGATAGCCTCGAGGCCTTAACCCAGTTGGTTCATGAGGTATTTTTATTGCAACCGCCCAACGCAGTGTTGGAAACCGCGTTTGCACAGGTGGCGGCCAACGCGGCGGTTTGAGTGAGCGGATGTTAACGAAAACGTTCGTCTTGACGTACGTACTTGATGCCGTACAATTGATTAAAAGTTAATCACACTGGAGAGGCGCTATGACGGGGATCACTGCCACTGAAGCGCGTAGCAAATTGTATCGGCTCATTGATGAAACCGCCGAATCTCATCAGCCCATTGTTATTGCGGGCAAACGTAACAAAGCGGTGCTGATTTCAGAAGAAGATTGGTCAGCGATTCAGGAAACACTCTATTTGCTTTCTGTGCCAGGGATGCGCGAGTCGATTCGTGAAGGCATCGCCACGCCGACGGATGAATGCGATGAGGAGTTGGACTGGTGACATGGAAGTTGGTTTACACCAAACAAGCCCAGAAAGATGCAAAAAAGCTGGCCTCCAGTGGCCTTAAACCAAAAGCGCAAGAACTGCTAGCACTGATTAAAGACGATCCCTACCGTAAACCTCCTCCGTTCGAAAAGCTTGTCGGCGATCTCACCGGTGCCTATTCACGCCGTATTAATATTCAACATCGCTTGGTCTATCAAGTCCTCGAGAATGAACAGGTGGTGAAAGTGCTCAGGCTCTGGAGCCATTATGAGTAGTGGCTGTCATCGGCCTTTATTGGCTGCTGTTGTTAATTGCGTTGTTCTCTGGGCTGGGCACCATGTTTGGAGCGCAAAAATTATCCGTCTGTCCCACCAGAAGCTGACGTTATGCACTACGCTAAAAGACACAACTGGCTAAAATTCAAAGATAAAACGCTAGTCAGTTGGTAGCAGTAAACGGGTCGCCGTATTTGTTGTACACCGTTAGGCGATGAGCAAGGAATGTATATGGC
>NZ_MUFH01000314.1:0-2681 GCF_001996115.1 Salinivibrio sp. MA427 | reverse complement strand
CTGCAGTGGGCCATCGATGATCAGATCAGGACGCTTCTCTTGGGCAAGACGGGTGGCTTCGCGGACTTTATCCACGTCTGCCCCTTTGCCTGAGCTACCGGTCGAGTAAGAGATCATCGCTACGCGAGGTTCAATACCGAATGCCGCGGCAGAATCGGCAGATTGGATCGCGATTTCAGCCAGTTGTTCAGCATTTGGATCCGGGTTAATCGCACAGTCACCGTATACCAGCACTTGCTCAGGCAGCAGCATAAAGAATACTGATGAGACCAAAGAAGCGTTCGGTGCGGTTTTGATGATTTGCAGCGGTGGACGGATGGTGTTAGCGGTGGTGTGAACCGCGCCCGATACCAGGCCATCCACTTCGTTCGCTTCTAGCATCATGGTACCCAGTACCACGGTATCTTCGAGGTGCTCTTGGGCAATGACCTCGGTAATACCTTTGCTCTTACGCAGCTCGACCAAGCGTGCCACGTATTTATCGCGTGCTTTTACCGGATCGATAATTTCTACGCCAGCGCCCAAGGTCACGCCTTGTTGCTCTGCAACGCGTTTGATTTCTTCTGGGTTACCCAAAAGCACACACTCGGCAATTTTACGCTCGGCACAGATAGCGGCGGCCTTGATGGTGCGTGGCTCGTCACCTTCGGGTAGCACAATGCGCTTAGCGGCTCGACGTGCAAACTCGGTCAGCTGATAACGGAATGCGGGTGGACTGAGGCGACGTTCGCGGTTCGACCCTGAGCTGAGTGATTCAATCCAGTTGCCATCAATGTGGCCAGCAACGTGGTCGTTCACAAACTCAACACGGGCTTTATCGTCAGCCGGCACTTCAAGGCTAAAGCTTTGCAGATTGAGCGACGTCTGCCAGGTGTTACCTGCAGTGGTAAATACCGGAAGGCCGGTTTCAAACGCGCGGTCACACAGGGCTTTTAATTGATCAGGGATGGCATAACCACCGGTCAGCAACAAGGCACCGATTTCTACGCCGTTCATCGCAGCTAGACACGCGGCGACGATCACGTCAGGGCGGTCAGCCGAAGTCACGAGCAAGGAGCCTGGGCGGAAGTGTTCAACCATATTAGGGATTGAACGCGCACAGAAGGTAATGCTCTTGATGCGACGTGAGTGAATTTCGCCTTCGTTGATAATGGTGGCGTTCAAGTGCTTGGCCATATCGCTAGCACGGGTCGCGATCAGGTCGATTTTCCATGGCACACAACCCAGTACACGGATTGGGCTGGAGTTGAAAATCTGCATCACTTCAACGTTAGTTGGACGTGCGCCGTCCGCTTCGTCAAAGATTTCTGACAGGTCAGGGCGCGTACGACCTGCATCATCAACAGGCGCGTTAAGCTTGTTGATGATCACACCTGAAATGTTGCCGTTTTTGCTGCCACCAAAGTTGGTGCAGGCAAACTCGATACGCTCTTTAAGCTGGGCAGGGTTGTCAGTGCCTGGGGTGGTCACAAACACGATTTCTGCATCCAGTGTTTTCGCGATCTCGTAGTTGATCTGGTTCGCGAAGGGGTGGTTACGTGTGGTGACCAAGCCTTCGACGAGCGCAACTTCTGCGTTTTCAGTGGCACGAGTAAAGCGCGCGAGCACTTCTTCGAGCAGCACATCTTCTTGATCCGAGCGCAGCAGGTTTTCGGCTTGGTTCATTGACATCGATTCGGCGACTCTCATATCACTGTTGGCGTGAATGATTTCCGTCGTCAGATCGGTGACGTCAGTGTCGCTACCGTGATGTGGCTGAGCAATCGGTTTAAAAAATGAGACGCGGACGCCTTTACGCTCCATCGCTCGCATGACGCCAAGGCTGACACTTGTCAGGCCGACGCCGGAGCCGATTGGAATTAGCATAATAGTACGGGACACGTTGACTTCCTCTTACTATCTGGTTGGCGTGCCGGATGGTCCGGCACGAATACAAAAACGGCTGAGTGGAATCAGCCGTTGGAAATGGTCTTACAGGCCAGTTAGGCGCGCAGTGTCTTGCGCAATCACCAACTCTTCGTTGGTTGAAATCACCATCGCAGGCACGCGGCTTGCGTCGGTAGTGATCACGCCTTCGCCGCCAAAGCGGGCTTTCAGGTTGCGCTCTTTATCGACCTCAACACCCAGCAGAGCTAGGCGCTCGAGTACCAATTCGCGAATTGGGCCTGAGTTCTCACCGATACCGCCGGTGAAGACAATTGCGTCCAGGCGGCCGTCGAGGGTCGCGGTGTAGCTGGCTACGTACTTGGCAAGACGGTGGCAGAACACGTTCATTGCACGTGTTGCTTCTTCTTTCTCGCCGTAGTTATCTTCAACAAAGCGGCAGTCAGAGGTCACTTCGGTCAAGCCTTGCAGGCCAGACTCTTTGGTAAGCATGGTGTTGATTTGCTCAACGCTATAACCGAGTGCATCGTGCAGGTGGAAGATAATCGCTGGGTCTAGGTCACCAGAGCGGGTGCCCATTACCAAGCCTTCCAATGGGGTCATGCCCATTGAAGTATCGACCGATTTGCCGTTTTTAATCGCACATACTGACGCACCGTTACCAAGGTGGCAGTTGATGATGTTCACTTCGTCGACAGGCTTGCCAAGTTGCTCAGCGGCCGCATTGGCGATAAAGAAGTGAGAGGTACCATGCATGCCGTAGCGACGAATGCCGTGCTCTTTATAAAGATTATAAG
>NZ_MUFH01000313.1:0-2705 GCF_001996115.1 Salinivibrio sp. MA427 | reverse complement strand
TTCATGCCCCGGCCTAGCCCAAACATCGATTCCAGCACCAAGGCATCCATCTCTTTAAAAGCGGGTTCACCATACAGCGCGACGGCTTGCTTGAGGGTTTGGAACAAAGGCGTCGACCAAAGCTCATCCCCTAATTCACCACCGACGTTTTCGTGCGCGCGGTATTCACTGCTCTCAAAATAGCGCGCTTTTTGATTCCACAAACTACGCGTACCTTGCTTAAAACCGAAATAACCATCCCAGTTAAAGACGGTATCAATCTCGAAGTCATCACCTTGTTGATACAAGGTGCGATAGCTTGCAGAGCCCGCCCAATAGTCAGCAAATCCCTCACCCAAGGCGCCAGTGTGGCCGTACGCCCAGTCGGGCAAAATATGGTAGTGAATACCGTGGGCCAGCTCATGGACAACGACATCGGCGTCAAGTGTATCGGGCGAGCCAGACGCCCCAAACATCACAGCGTTAGGACCCATATAGTAAGACGAGTTGTTCGAGCTTAAGGCGTGAGCATCAAAGCGTACCGGACCGTCAAATAATGAATACCCTAACGAGGACACATATTGCAGGGACTTATCCAAATGATAAAACGCCATCATTTGTGCAAAGTCTTGACTATCAAAAGGCAACGCTGTGAGCGATGCATGGCTCGCAAACTGTGTGACACCGTCAGGATTTAAAAACGAGACACTGTCACTTTTCTGCCATTGTCCAGACTCAGGGTTTTTGTCTTCAAAGGCGATAGCATCAACGGCTTGGACTCTGGGGTTACTCAGGTAGAGCGTGCCGCCCACATCCAATAAAGAGACATTACGCATAACAAAGCGTGGCGCGTGGGGATAATCCGCCAGCGTTGTCCAGAGCGTCTCGGGGGCAGGCTGTTTATCCATACTACGCAGATCCGGATCAACCACATTGACGGTGCGCGTCACTAACTCTCCGTCTGATAGTACTGGCGGCGCATCCGCGATCAGGCGACGCGGGATCTCAATAGCCGCCTCTTTCAATGCCTCACCCTGTCGGATCATGGTGTTGGTTAGGCTTTTATACACCCGAGTCACCAAACCGTGTTTGTCGGTATGTAACACCAACGTACGCTGCGGCTGATACTCGCCACCACGGTAAATATCAAAGTTATACTGACGACCAAGCAAACTGCTGGTTTGGTAGCGCAACGACAGCTCCCCGACTGACGGATAATGCGAGCGCAAATACTGCTGTGCTTGAGTGGCATCACTTGCTTGATAATTGCCCGCAGGGTAATCCCATTCCCCTGCCATGGCATTGGCACTGGCAAGTACCAACGCCACAAGACTGATCGCTGATTTCATGGTTCTTCCTTAAAACGCATAACGTGCATTGAGGGTGAAGTAACGACCGGGCTCGGTCGAAAAGCGGGTTTGTGACTCAGAAATACCGGCAACGTCTTGATAACGAATGTATTCGCGGTCTAGCACGTTATAGACATTGAGATTGATAGACGCGTGAGACGAGAACTGATAGCCCAAGCCAAGGTCAACGCTCGCCCAGCCAGACGTCTGAGCACACTCAGTGCGGGTGCCTAACTCGGTGTAACACATGGGCGTGCGGGCCATATGATCTGCCCAGTTCAAACGGGTATAACCGTTAAACGATTGGTTATCGAAGTGAAGCGACAGGCTGCCTTCGAGGGGGGCTAAGTTGCGAACATACTCGTCATTGTCGTCTTTGCCAGAGATCCAGCCAATCTGACTTTTCGCTTGCCATTGTTCGGTAAATGCATAGGCCGCTGATGCCTCAACGCCATACGTTTTTACACCATCCAGGTTTTCATAGCGTTTCTCAAACAGACCGGTTTCCGCATTAAAGCCCTGATCGGCAATATCAATAAACTGGCTAAACCGGTTGTAATATGCCGCGGTATACAAGCGCAGCTTGCCGTCATCATATTTGGCCCCAAGCTCAAAACTATCGCTGGTTTCCGCGTCAAGCGACGGATTGGGCAGCACCACAAATGGCGTCACCGGCACAGAGGCGTGGTTAGAGTAGCCATAGCTTTTGTCGTATTCAGGCGCTCGATAACCATGCTTATAGCTGAGGTAGGTATTGAACGCGGGCGTCCAGTGATAGGCCACCGAAGCACTAGGCGACACCGCTGCACTGTTATTGTCCGCCACACTTGCCATGCCAATCGCTTGGGGATCGTCTGCGCTTAATCGGTACGCATCAGCACGTAGACCCAGCATTACACGCCACTGCCCGATACTCATTGCGTCTTGCGCATAAACACCTAACGCATAACTCCGTGCAGGCGCGAACGGTTGCGTATCACTCACCGTTTCGCCGTTCCAATCGAGAGTCGTTTTCGTCACAGGGCGTTCATGGTAAGCCGTTTCTAACACACCACCGTAAACCAGCGTATGCACCACGTCTCCGCTGATTTGCTCAGCGTTGGCGTCTACCGACCAACCGATTGACTGGTCTTGAAAACGGCGAGCATCCAGCACCCGACGTTGCTCATTGATCCCCATGTTCCAGCGAGTCATCAAACGGTTCGTGTTCTGGGTAAAATCGGTATTTCGGTAATAGAGCTTGGTGTTGAGAGTTTCTAACCAAGGCTGCTGGGCGTGATATTCACTGCCAAGCCACAATTGCGTGGTTTCGATTTGTTCGGCTTGATCAAACGTTTTGATATCCCACTTACCGTCAGGTTGAATCGATGCTGTCCC
>NZ_MUFH01000312.1:0-2709 GCF_001996115.1 Salinivibrio sp. MA427 | reverse complement strand
GTTTAAACCGCACTGCGTTGTGGCCAACAGGCAAAGTGTAGACCCCTCGCTCTTCTCTTGCGCAACTTTGCTAATACCCACACCGCACATTGAGGTAAAAAAGTTGAATTAGGTCACCATTCATGCCTAAACTTTACCCTTTATTGCAAATCGCCTGGGGCTATCGCTACCTAACGCACAAAAAGCGTTCGGCAAAGGACATAAAAACGCCACGAAGGCACATGATAACGCCCAACATTCGTCATCGACCCAACGAAAAGAACCATCGAGTCTGATCATTCATGAATAATCAAAAACGTCCTCTTTATATCCCCTACGCGGGGCCAGCTCTGCTAGAAACGCCACTATTAAACAAAGGCAGCGCATTCAGTGTTGAAGAGCGTAAGTTCTTTAACCTTGAAGGATTATTGCCAGACGCGATAGAAAGCATTGAAGAACAAACCGAGCGCGCCTATCAGCAATACCAACGCTTCGAAAACGATATCGATAAGCATATCTATCTTAGAAATATTCAAGATACCAACGAAACGCTGTTTTACCGACTGGTATCGAACCACATCACCGAAATGATGCCTATCATCTATACCCCCACTGTTGGGGCGGCGTGTGAGAACTTTTCCAATATTTATCGCCGCGGACGCGGGTTATTTATTTCTTATCCAAACCGCGATCGTATTGATGATGTTTTAAACAATGCGTCTCGTCACAATGTCAAAGTGATAGTGGTCACCGATGGAGAACGGATTCTGGGATTAGGCGACCAAGGGATCGGTGGCATGGGCATCCCTATCGGAAAGCTATCGCTCTATACCGCGTGCGGTGGGATCAGTCCGGCTTATACGCTTCCCATTGTTCTGGATGTAGGAACCAATAACCCACAACGGCTCTCCGATCCCATGTATATGGGATGGCGCCACACTCGGATTAGCGGCCAAGAGTACGATGCATTTATTGAAGAGTTCATCCAAGCAGTACAGCGCCGCTGGCCTGAAGCATTGATCCAATTTGAAGATTTCGCGCAAAAAAATGCCATGCCAATCCTAGAACGCTATAAAGACAAGGTGTGCTGCTTTAATGATGATATCCAAGGGACGGCAGCAGTCACCGTGGGCTCATTAATTTCCGCGTGTAAAGCGGCTGGCACCAAGTTGTCTGAACAGCGGATCACCTTTTTAGGCGCGGGCTCTGCCGGTTGTGGTATTGCAGAAGCTATCATTGCACAAATGGTCGCGGAGGGCATTTCAGATGCACAAGCTCGCTCACGCGTGTATATGGTCGATCGCTGGGGTCTATTAGTCGATGCAATGCCAAACTTGCTCGACTTCCAGCAAAAGCTGGTACAAAAAAGCGAGGCACTATCGGAGTGGCAGCTAGAAGATAGCAACATCTCACTATTAGACGTGGTTCGAAACGCGAAACCCACCGTGCTCGTCGGCGTATCGGGGGCACCAGGGTTATTCACTGAAGATGTCATTAAACAAATGCATGCCACCTGTCCACGCCCGATTATTTTTCCTTTATCTAACCCCACGAGCCGGGTCGAGGCGACGCCATTTGATATTTTGCGTTGGACCGATGGTCAAGCGCTAGTTGCCACAGGAAGTCCATTTGAGCCAGTCCGTTTAGATAATGGCAAAACCTTCCCCATCGCACAGTGTAACAACAGCTATATTTTTCCAGGCATCGGGCTTGGCGTATTAGCCGTCGGGGCTTCTCGTGTTACCGATGGCATGCTAATGGCCTCATCGCGAGCACTGTCCGAATGCTCTCCTCTGGCGAAGCGAGGGATCGGCGCCCTGCTCCCACCGTTGGAGGATATTACCCAAGTATCAAAACGTATTGCGTTTGAGGTGGCTAAAGAAGCGATTGTTGAAGGCGTCGCCGCCGAGCTCTCTGATGAGGCACTGAAAAAGCGCATCGAGGAGAGTTTTTGGTCGCCTGAATACCGCGCTTACAAACGCACCTCATTTTAACCAAAGACTGACAGAAAAAGCGCCTACTCAGGCGCTTTTTTTGCTACCATTCCATCTACTTGCCGCACCCGCTATTATCGAGTGCTGTCCGTCAAAAAAAGGATACAACGCACCATGGCTCTCCGGCGCCTCGTTCGTCAGGCGATAATCACATTGGCTATACTCACAGCCCTTACTGTTATTCTCATGGCGGCTAGCGATATCGCAATCACGCTTAACGCCAAAGGGCGTATCTATAAAGATGTCGATGTATTGCCCAAACGACAAGTGGGGCTCGTACTCGGCACCAGTAAATATATCGGCAAAACCTCAAATCCTTATTACACCTATCGCATTGAAGCGGCTGAGGCGCTTTATCATGCAGGAAAGATTGACCACCTGCTTCTTAGCGGCGACAACGCTCATCGGTCGTATAACGAACCCTGGACGATGAAACGAGATTTACGCGAGAGGGGCATCGCGGAAGAGGCGATCCATCTTGACTATGCCGGCTTTCGGACACTCGATTCCGTTGTTCGCGCCAAGACGGTTTTTAGTCTTGCTCGTTTTACCGTCATCACGCAGCAATTTCATTGTGAACGTGCGCTGTTTCTTGCGGATGTAAACGATATTGATGCCATCTGTTACGCGGTACCAAGCCCCAGAGGCTGGGCCGGTACCAAGATCCGCGCCAGAGAAATACTGGCACGCACTAAAGCGGTACTAGACAGTTTTATTCTCAATGTGAAACCAAAAT
>NZ_MUFH01000311.1:0-2730 GCF_001996115.1 Salinivibrio sp. MA427 | reverse complement strand
CTCATGTACAGGGTATAACAATAAGCGACCAAATATGCTACTAGGCAGCATCACTCCAATAATGAAATTGGAGCGCACTGATAAACCTCTACTTTTAACTTAGGTTAAAATGGGGATTATCGACTCCTGTAGCGAAAGCCAAAGCTATATACCCATGATCATTGAAGATGCTTGATTTTACGTAAAAACACGATCATGATTACCGCCTATGGAAGCGACTTTAACCGAAAAGCAGAAACGTGAACTTGGCAGCCAACACGGAACCACCCGTGATGGGCGTTGTTTCCTAAATCATTGAACTTATCATCCGAGCGGCGATCAGTTCATCAGAGCCTCAAAACAGGCTACAGATGATGAGCAAAGCCAAGTATACCCGTGATCATTGAAGATGCTTGATTTTACGTAGAAACAGGATCATGATTCCTACCTATGAAAGTGACTTTAACCAAACAGCAGAAGCTTGAACTCGACCGCCAACATGGGACGACTCGTGATGGGCGAGTGCGCGATCGTATCAAAGCAGTGTTACTCGCGTCTGAAGGTTGGAGCGCTGCGATGATTTCTCAAGCATTGCGTATTAACGAAACAACAGTACGGCGTCATCTTGAAGACTACGCAACTGCTGAAAAACTCAAGCCCGAGAATGGTGGCTCAAGCAGTCATTTGTCCGCTCCTCAAGCACTGGCCTTGATTGAGCATTTGACCGAACACACCTACTCCCACACCCACCAAATTGTCGCGTATGTTCAGTGTCAGTTTGGTGTGCGCTACTCCGTTGCTGGCATGAACAAATGGCTGCACCACAACGATTTTAGCTATAAAAAGCCTAAAGGCGTGCCGCATAAATTCGATGAGGCGAAGCAACACG
Organism: Salinivibrio sp. MA427; assembly: GCF_001996115.1. Taxonomy (NCBI): domain Bacteria; kingdom Pseudomonadati; phylum Pseudomonadota; class Gammaproteobacteria; order Vibrionales; family Vibrionaceae; genus Salinivibrio; species Salinivibrio sp. MA427. The sequence continues at coordinate 1,862 of NZ_MUFH01000311.1, read as the reverse complement.
CATTTGTCGACGCTTATGAAGCGCTCAAATCACGCTGCGGCAAAGATGAAGCCATCCTGTTTATGGATGCTGTTCATCCGACTCAAGCGACAAAAGTGACGCAAGGCTGGATACGCACAGGACAAGATAAAGCAATAGAGACGACAGGGAGCCGTAGTCGCCTCARTATTGTTGGCGCGCTCAATTTGTCAGACCTTGGTCACCCTATTATCGATGATTATGACACCGTTAACAGTGAAAATATTGTTCGATTTTTATGCAAAATAAGAGAGCGCTATCCGCTGAACCACAAAGTGCACCTTGTCTTGGATGGCGCGGGCTATCACCGCACTGASTTAGTGAAAGATGCGGCGTATGTACTCAATATAGAGCTTCATTATCTTCCRCCTTATAGCCCCAACCTCAACCCAATAGAGCGGTTATGGAAGGCAGGGCGAGCGCATGAGTGTTCATTTTTCAACCATCGCCGGTATGCCTGCGGCTAAAACCTTCTCTAAGAAGCTGGGATTCATGAGACAGCGCTTCTGTTTGGCCACCAAGCTGATCTTGGTCGGCTCAGCCCGCACCATGTTTGAGGCCATGTGTCGCAGACAGGCAAAGTTAGCGGCCCCATTGTCTTTATAAATTTGGCAGGCGTCTTCACCCATGTTGACATCCAATACCCAGTGCATGGATTCAATACCCCAATGCGAGCGGATAGCACGGCTTGCCTCATCGGCAGTCAGTGATTTTGAGCTGATATAGTAACGATACTCCAGCGACATCGGACGCCCTTTTTCGACACGCAAAGACTCAACCATGACAAGGCTTTGTAGTGATGGCAAACGGGTAAAGTCGCCTGATAAACACGCTTTAGCAAGCACATAGCACTGACGTGATTCAATACGACCGTGACCATATTCAAACTCGACATCGTCATTGAAGGTTCGACGTTGCTCACTGAATGCCGCGGTGATCGCGTTCGCTAGCTTGCCCTGGTTTTGTTTCACCGCTAATAAGTAATCGCCACCCTGCTCAAGAATCGTCTTGGCAATCGTCGTTTGGCAGGCCATGGCATCGATGGTGACCAGCGCACCGCGTAAATCGAGTAGGCGAATTAACTCGGGAATCGCACTGATTTCATTGCTTTTTTCTTCTGTCTTGAGCTGCCCAAGCACCAGGTGGTTTTCGCTGGCATACGCACTGACCATGTGGATCGTACTACTTCTATCTTCACGGTTGTAAGAGCCTTTCAGCGTTTTACCGTCGATCGCGACCACCTGACCATCCGTCATTTGATGGACAGCTTTCATCCAATCGATAAAGCAGGCTTGAAAGGCACTCGGTTCAATCGAAGAGATGGCACGAGCGATGGTATCGTCGGCAGGAATACCTTCTTCAAACATACCGTTACGCTTAAACCACTCATGGTGCCCGAGGATGTATTCTCGAATCTCGTACCATCCTTTCGACCCCGCAATCACCGCGCACAATGAAGCAAAAAGCAGGTCGAATAGCGGGTAGGTTATCTTGGCACTCTGGCGATTATCATCAACAGTGCTGAAGTAGTCTTTAAATGTATAGATATCCACGGTATCTATCCCGAACTATTTTAGAATCGGCCTATATGATCACAGCCAGAAGTGATCGTCAAACCGATCTTTTTTGGTTAAAAAACGTTCGCGATCTCGCCCTGTTATGGAAGGTCATGAACGAGYATGCAAGGAATAATCTCTATTTCAAAACTAAACGGGATTTTGCACAAGCGATTGACCGATTTTTTACTGTGACTCTTCCTGAGATCGCAGAGTCTTTGACGTCTCGTATTAACGATAACTTTCAGATGTTCAACCATGCATCTTCAAATTAATTGGGTATATAGA
>NZ_MUFH01000310.1:0-2747 GCF_001996115.1 Salinivibrio sp. MA427 | reverse complement strand
CTTTAGAAGCGTTTGCGGTCAGAATAATGATGGGTGTGTCGTGGCGTAGATGATAGCGGCCACTTCGCATGAGACGCAACATTTCTAAACCATCGATAGGATCCATTTGTAAATCGGTAATGATAAGGCTCGGCTCGTCATGATAGGCGCGAGATATCGCCTCGGCGCCGTCTGCTGCGGTGATCACTGATTTAATACCGAGTGCCTGTGCCATTAATCCAATCGTGTCTCGGATCATCTCATGATCGTCGACAATCAAGCACGGAGATAGCATACGTCCTCCTGACAATATGATGTACTCACAGCCTAGTGGATAGCAACAAGAGCGTCTACTCGCATAGGGGCTGAATGCGATATCAATGTAGCTTAGTGTCATAACTTTAAATGACAGGTATAAAAAAAGGCGCTCTGATGAGCGCCTTTCTTCTTAAATTTGGTTTGGCTTACAGGCGAACGACGTTCGCAGCCTGTGGGCCTTTTTGACCTTGCTCGATATCGAACTCAACCTGCTGGCCTTCTGCTAGTGTGCGGAAGCCTTCACCAACGATAGCACGGAAGTGAACGAATACGTCTGGACCGTTCTCTTGCTGAATAAAACCGAAACCTTTTTCTTCGTTAAACCACTTAACGGAACCATTAGCTTTGGACATGGTGTCTCCTGAATATATTAACTAGGTGTTGCAGTGACGCGAGTGCCGTTAATCGACTCTATGGGCAAATGTAGCGAATATCTTCAGGACAACTAACTTTCCAGCCTAACGGTGGGGTGTTTCGATGTATCTATATTCAATTGCTGCATAAATTTCCGATTATTAAAGCTCAAAAACAGCTTCAACAGGACTACGCGTTGTTTGCGCGTTAGTTTGCTCATTTTCTGACACTATATGTCAAGGTGTCAACGGTAATGAGCACCGCCAACCAACACGGTTGAACAGCTCTAAGAGTACACCCAAAAAAAGATAAGGTAAAATCCTTTTTTCAATGATATGGCCATCGTTGCGACAGGCTTTTACAAAAGTGGGATCACGCTCAGGGAGTCATGTCGTTCAATCGAGATAAAAAGAGGGGAAAAAGCGATCTGAGTGAGACGAGTGTCAAATTTACCATCGTTATCTGTCTTTCTACACTGACATTGGCGTATGCTTAAACTTCAGGCATGCAAGCGTTGTCGTCATGTCTGAGTCATTGTCACCCTCTATCAGCGTCGTGTTAACGACAGTCATAGGATCCCTTAATGGATAACGTTTTTTTTGAAATATCGAGTTTTATTGGCGTATGGATAGTACTGGCGATCTTAGTGATTGTCGTACTGCGCAGTGCCATTACGTTTGTGCCACAAAATACTGCCTATGTGGTTGAAAGGTTTGGTAAGTACTATAAAACAATGGAAGCTGGGCTCAACGTCATTGTTCCCTTTATCGACCGTGTGGCGTATACACGGACTTTGAAAGAACAAGCCTATGATGTGCCTAGTCAGTCTGCGATTACGCGTGACAACATTTCGTTGGGTGTGGACGGTGTACTCTATATCAAAGTGCTTGATCCCTTTAAAGCCTGCTATGGCGTGAATGATTATGTCTATTCCGTCACGCAACTTGCGCAAACCACCATGCGTAGTGAAGTAGGTAAAATGGAGCTGGATAAAACGTTTGAAGAACGTGAAAGCTTGAACATTGCCATTGTCTCGGCCATCAACGAAGCGGCTCAGCCTTGGGGTGTACAAGTGCTTCGTTACGAGATAAAAGATATTGATCCTCCACGGTCGGTGCTCGAAGCAATGGAGCGTCAGATGAAGGCCGAACGTGAGAAACGTGCCGTGATCCTTGAGTCTGAAGGGGCTCGTCAATCAGATATTAACGTGGCAGAGGGTCAGAAGCAGTCACGGGTTTTAGCGGCAGAAGCGGAAAAAGCGGAACAAATTCTGAATGCGGAGGGTGAAGCGCAAGCCATTCTAGCCGTCGCTCAAGCTCAAGCCGAAGCGCTTGAAATTGTCGGGACACGAGCTATCACCGAAGAAGGTCAAAAAGCGATTCAGCTTGATTTAGCAGAGAAAGCAATTCGCGCGAAACAAGCAATTGCCAAAGAGTCGTCGGTCGTCTTGTTGCCTGATTCGGGCACGGGAGCTGCGAACGTGGTTGCAGAAGCGATGACCATCATTGAATCGCTTAACAAAACAAAAAGCAGTTAGGGTAAATACGTGAGTCACTATCTTGCAGAGTTAACTATTATCATTGGTCTGCTGTTGTTAGCTGCTGAAGTTTGGCTGCTCGGTTTGTCAACGATTGTCTTATTAGCAACCGGGTGTGCTGCGGTTTTAGTTGGGTTACTGGCCATGATTGGGGTCTTGCCCGAAACCGTGACCGCATTGTTTAGTGGTACTGGCATCGGCGCAGGATTACTTACCTTAGCGCTGTGGCGACCGCTTAAACGGTTACAGCATAAAGAACGTAGTCCGGACAATCGTCATAGTGACTTTATTGGACTGACCTTCGCTCTGACTTCACCATTAAGTCGCGAACAACTGTCGTCGGCCAAGTACTCTGGAGTGACATGGCAATTGCAACTGAGTGCTAACGCAGGGGATATTATCCTGCAGCCTGGTGAGCAAGTGAAAGTGATCGGTGTGGATGTAGGCCGGTTTACTGTTGAGCCCGTTTTATCATCAACTGAGGGTGAAGCAGAAAATTGAGGATTAAAATCGGACGCGCTGAAACGTAAGCGCAGCGCCAATAAAGCGTGGCCATAAC
>NZ_MUFH01000031.1:0-15352 GCF_001996115.1 Salinivibrio sp. MA427 | reverse complement strand
GCACTGATGATGGTCACTTGCTGGTTCGGTTTCACCGAGCCACGTGTAATACGGCCAACGCCGATAACACCGACATAGGCGTTATAATCAAGCTGAGACACTTGCATTTGCAATGGTGTAGTAATGTCGACGTCAGGCGCATCAACGTTATCCACGATCGCGTTGAACAACGGCTCCATATCGTCGCCTTCGGTCGCTTCATCTAGGCTCGCCCAACCGTTTAGCGCTGATGCGTAAACCACTTGGAAGTCTAGCTGTTCGTCCGTAGCACCCAAGGTGTCAAACAGATCGAAAACTTGATCCATCACCCAGTCAGGGCGTGCACCCGGACGGTCAATTTTGTTGATAACCAAAATCGGCTTCAGACCGTGAGCAAAGGCTTTTTRGGTCACAAAGCGGGTTTGTGGCATCGGACCATCAACGGCATCAACCACCAATAAGACCGAATCAACCATCGACATGATACGCTCGACTTCACCACCGAAATCGGCGTGCCCTGGGGTATCAACGATGTTAATTCGATAATCATTCCAGTTAATGGCGGTGTTTTTCGCCAAAATGGTGATGCCACGCTCTTTCTCAATATCATTTGAGTCCATGACACGCTCTTCCACCTCACCGCGGGAAGCTAGCGTACCGGATTGCTGAAGCAGCTTATCCACTAGCGTGGTTTTACCGTGGTCAACGTGGGCAATAATGGCGATATTTCTTAATTTATCTGTTTGTATTTTGGTCATGGACTCTCTTTTTCACTCGTTAGACGCGGCGCGTGTCGAACCTGACACGCTGAGACAGCGTATACTAGCACGACGGGGCCACCATCTGATTAAAAAAACGGCCGTAATGTACCAGATTTTGTCGCAAAACCCACCTTATTCTGTGAATCAGCTCACCATCAAAGTGGCTTGACTGCTGTCTAGTTGGTCATTTGTTAAGCAAATACAAGGATTCACCGGTCTTCGAGCAAACATGAATTTTTAAAGACGGCCCACACTCTCAATACCGATTGTCTGCTAAAAAGAAGAGGGGGATGGGGTTGCACCCATGTCGTGCACAAACATCTGCACCACCTTCGCCCCTCGCACTATGATTGAGCATGTGCGCACAATAATGGTGCAACCCGCTCTCGTTTGACGAGCACTGAGCGGCATTTTTACCCGCCGAGCCTGCTATGGCGTGGTTTTAAATTGTTGGCACAGTTTTCGCTTTGTCATGCAGCAAGGAGCCAACTCGCTATTTACCTAATTTGACACCGGAGGTTATTTCACATGTCAGTAGAAAATGTGCTCGCACTTATCCAAGAAAACGAGGTGAAATTCATCGACCTGCGCTTTACCGATACCAAAGGTAAAGAGCAGCATGTTTCCATCCCCTCTCATCAAGTGGACGATGACTTCTTTGAAGAAGGCAAAATGTTTGACGGTTCATCCGTGGCGGGCTGGAAAGGGATCAACGAATCAGACATGGTCATGATGCCAGATGCAAGTTCGGCCGTGCTTGACCCCTTTACCGAAGAAAGCACCTTGAATATTCGCTGTGATATTCTAGAGCCGTCTACCATGCAAGGGTATGATCGTGACCCACGTTCCATTGCTAAACGCGCTGAAGATTTCATGCGCTCAACGGGGATCGCAGATACCGTTCTAATTGGGCCTGAACCCGAGTTTTTCCTCTTTGATGACGTGAAATTCGCCACCGATATGGCCGGCTCTTTTTACAAAATCGATGACGTCGAAGCGAGCTGGAACTCAGGCACCGCACTGGAAGGCGGTAACAAAGGCCACCGTCCAGGCGTTAAAGGTGGCTATTTCCCTGTTGCACCTGTCGATTCGTCACAAGATATCCGCTCGGCCATGTCATTGGTCATGGAAGAGATGGGCTTAGTGGTTGAAGCGCACCACCATGAAGTGGCAACGGCTGGCCAAAACGAAATCGCGACCCGCTTTAACACCTTGACCACTAAAGCGGACGAAATTCAGATCTATAAATATGTGGTGCACAACGTCGCACACGCCTTTGGTAAAACGGCGACCTTTATGCCGAAACCACTGGTGGGCGATAATGGCTCAGGTATGCACGTTCACCAATCACTGGCCAAAGATGGTCAAAACCTCTTTGCAGGTGATAAATACGGTGGCCTGTCTGAAACAGCACTTTATTACATTGGTGGTGTGATTAAGCACGCGCGGGCCATTAACGCCTTTGCCAACGCGTCAACCAACTCGTATAAGCGCCTGGTTCCTGGGTTTGAAGCGCCGGTCATGCTGGCTTACTCTGCGCGTAACCGCTCTGCGTCAATTCGTATCCCAGTGGTGCCTAGCCCGAAAGCGCGCCGTATTGAGCTCCGTTTTGCCGATCCAACCGCGAACCCTTATTTGTGCTTTGCTTCGATGCTGATGGCCGGCCTTGACGGTATCAAAAACAAGATTCATCCAGGCGATGCCATGGACAAAGACTTGTATGATCTCCCGGCTGAAGAAGCGGCAGAAATTCCGACGGTAGCGGAGTCCCTTAAAGAGGCTCTACAGGCGCTGGATGCTGACCGCGAATTCTTGACCGCAGGTGGCGTGTTCTCAGACGACTTTATCGACTCATACATCAAACTGAAAAGCGAAGATGTTGAGCGTATTCAAATGACAACGCACCCAGTTGAGTTTGAGCTTTACTACTCGGTGTAACGACTCGTCACGCTGAACATTTAAAATGTAGCCCACCTCGCAGGTGGGCTTTTTTATGCTTGGCGACTGTATGTACCCACTTACAATGCTCCGCAGGGGATCACGCAAACCTAGGGGGCTGTGATGCGTGAGTTAGGTGCTCGTTGGCTAGGAGCTCTTTCGCGAGGCGCTCTTTTACTAGGCGCTATGTTACTAGGCGCTATGTTACTGACATTGGCTTTTAGCAGCCATGCCGGCATGCTCTATCAGTGGACCGATGACAACGGCCAGGTGCATTTTAGCGACCAACCTCCGGCGCGCCCGCACCACGTTAGGCCGTATGCATCCCTAACGTCTTCGCCCTCTCTCTACGATGCCTCTTCGTCTTCGACTGAGCAGCCTGCGCCAGCCCTGACACCACCCAAATCGGTGACACTCACCCTTGTATCGCCCAATGATGGCGCAACATTACGCAGTAATCCCGGCGAGCTATCCGTGACAGCCACGGTGTCACCGCTCTCCATCCCCGCCGAGCAAACACGGCTCGTCTTAGACGGCCAGCCCGTTGCGTCTCCCCCAACCAGTAGCTTGAACGCATCACAGCGACAGCTGGATTGGCGGCTGGCGCCCATTGATCGTGGCACCCATCAGATTCAAGTCCAATACCTCGAAAGCGGCAAGGTAATTGCATCCTCATCAATACATCACGTGTATTTACACCGCGCGCACGTTAATCAACGCCATCGACGCCAAGATTAACCGACCACGGCACCTAAACCATCACAAACTCAGTGGTACCGGCTGCATCATGCAAGGATCTCGATTACACTCAATGCACCAAACTAGTGCAAACAAGGACGCGACACGGATGACGCCAGCTCAACTGTTTGATCATCTGCTTACCGCCATCATTGTGGTAGACAGCCAATGGCGTATTGAATACGTTAATGCAGCAGCAGAACAGCTAATGCATCAAAGTGCTAGGCGCTTGCGCCAGCAACCCCTCACACAGCAAATTCAGCATGCCAGTGTTGACTGGGCGCACATAGCCAGCGCCACTCAGGCAGGGCAAAGTTTAACGGATAGTGATGTCACTTGGGTGGTTGATGGACAACCACAAAAAGTACAACTCAGTGCAAGCCCCTTATTTGACGCCGAGGATGAAGGCCGTCTGTTACTTGAAGTCAACGTCGTGAGCCAGCAACAAAGGATCAGCAAGGAGCTGACCCAAAAAGCGCAACAACAAGCAGCAAAAGAACTGGTGCGTGGCTTGGCTCATGAAATAAAAAACCCGCTAGGCGGATTGCGCGGGGCGGCACAGCTACTGGAAAAAATGCTACCCGATGCCAGCCTCGCGGAGTATACCCAAATCATTATCGAGCAAGCGGACCGCTTAAGAAATTTAGTCGACCGCTTGCTTGGACCGCAGCGCCCGGGATTACGCCAACGGCAAAATATTCACGTGGTCTTGGAGAGAGTCCGTCAACTGGTCAGCCTTGATCATCATGACGGGGTGCATATTGTGCGCGACTATGATCCCAGTTTGCCTGATTTTGATATGGATCCAGAGCAGCTTGAGCAGGCGATCCTCAACGTCGTCACCAATGCCGCCGACGCGGTGAGTGGCCAAGAGGATGCACGCCTCACACTGCGCACCCGCACCGGTTTTCAAACCGTGATTCATGGTCAACGCCATCGTGTCGTGGCCCAGATAGAAATCATCGACAATGGCCCAGGTATCGCCCCTCACTTACAAGATACCTTGTTCTATCCGATGGTCACCAGCAAAGCGGATGGTAACGGACTCGGACTGGCCATTACCCACCACTTAATCGATCAACACCAGGGCAAAATTGAAGTGAATAGCTGGCCGGGCCATACCTGCTTCRCTATCCAATTACCCATTATTGAAAAGGATAGACCGCATGAGTAAAGGGACCATTTGGGTCGTGGATGATGACAGCTCGATTCGTTGGGTGATGGAGCGAACACTGAGTGCTGCGGGCCTTACGTGCGATACATTTTGCGATGCTGAAAGTGTAATGAGTGCGTTGCACGAGCGCACCCCCGACGTTTTAGTGTCAGACATTCGCATGCCAGGCAGCGATGGGCTTGCTCTGCTCAATGTGGTGCAAGCACAACATCCAGACTTACCCGTCATTATCATGACCGCCCACTCTGATTTAGATGCCGCGGTTAATGCCTATAAAGAAGGCGCGTTTGAGTACCTGCCAAAACCTTTCGATATTGACGAAGCCTTAGCCTTGGTTGAGCGCGCGTTAGCCCACGTTAAAGAACAGCAAAAGCAGCAAACGGCGACGCAACCACAAGCACAAACGCCAGAAATCATTGGCGAAGCCCCGGCGATGCAAGAAGTGTTTCGCGCCATCGGTCGGTTATCGCGCTCATCCATTTCGGTGTTAATCAACGGTGAGTCCGGCACCGGCAAGGAGTTAGTCGCCCAAGCGCTTCATCGCCATAGTCCGCGTTCAGAGCAAGCCTTTATTGCCCTGAACATGGCAGCAATCCCAAAAGATTTGATCGAGTCAGAGCTGTTTGGGCATGAGAAAGGCGCATTTACCGGAGCCAATGCCGTTCGCCAAGGACGGTTTGAGCAAGCCAATGGCGGCACCTTATTTTTAGATGAAATTGGTGACATGCCGTTGGATGTGCAAACGCGTTTGCTACGCGTGCTCGCCGATGGTCAATTCTATCGCGTGGGTGGCCACGCAGCCGTCGATGTGGATGTCCGTATTATTGCCGCGACCCACCAAGATTTAGAGCGCCTTGTCACCAATGGTACATTCCGAGAGGACTTATTCCATCGCTTAAATGTGATTCGCGTCCACCTTCCATCACTCAAGGACAGGCGCCAGGACATCCCGCAACTGTGCCAACACTTTTTGGCCCGCGCGGCTAAAGAGTTAGATGTCGAGGCCAAACAACTTCACCCGGACACCGAAGCCATGATGAGTCAGCTTCCGTGGCCTGGCAATGTGCGTCAGCTGGAAAACACCTGCCGCTGGCTCACGGTGATGGCCAGCAGTAAAGAAGTACTCCCCGGTGATTTACCGCGCGAATTGGTCAATCAGCCATTGTCTGTGACCGACAGTGAAGCGCAAGACTGGCAGGATGCACTCACTCAATGGGCTCAGGACGCAATCACTCAGGGGCAGCATGGCATTTTGCAACAAGCATTGCCTAACGTGGAGCGAATACTCCTACAATCAGCGTTGCAACATACTCATGGGCATAAGCAAGAAGCCGCGAAAATTTTAGGATGGGGACGTAATACACTGACACGCAAGCTGAAAGAGCTTAATATTGAGCACTAACGCAATATTAAAACTAACACAATTTGAACCTCTGCTAAATTTAAGTAAAGAGATTGAAGTAAAAACCGTTGATCGTGTTAACTTCAATGGTGTTTAGTTGATGAGAAAAGTGATGTTGTTGTTCTGATGAGAAACATGCGCCCATTGTCGATTCGAGCCGCTGTAATGCTCCCCGTGTTTCTCGTGCTCACGTTCACCTTGATTGTGATCATTTTGACCATTAACAACCACTACCGCACCAGCTCTCAGTTTGTCGGTAAGTTACTGCTGGACGATTACTCTCAAGGGATTGAATTAGACTTACGCCAGTATCTTCAGCACCCGTTTAACGCCAACGTATTTGTCGCTGAGCGTCTCGCCGCTCGCCTCCAAGCCGCCCCCATCAACAATAAAGGCTTGCGAGACTATTTACTCAGTAGTCACACGTCGCTTTATCAAGCCATGCCATACATGCAAGTGCTCAGCATTGGCGTTGATGCGAACGGCGATTATTTTGGCTATCGCAAAAATCAAGCAGGCCAGTCGATTTTGATGGAGCGAAGTGATGCCACACAAGGCGCATTACGCATCTTCGACGGTCGAACGTTAAACGCCAATATTGTTTACCAAGACAGCCACTATGATCCTCGTGTTCGCCCCTGGTATATTCCAGCCTTTAACCGCGAACAACCACGCTGGACCGATATATACCTCGATGCTGATGAAATCGGCGAAGTATCACTCTCTGCCATTGCGCCCGTGCAGGTTAGTGGCGAGGTCTGGGGGGTGGTCGCCAGCGATATCAAGCTGAACGCCTTTAATCGCTTTCTCAGTGAGCGCCAGCAAAAACTCGGCGGCGCGCTTTTTATTGTCGATGACGAAGGCAGGATGATCGCCCATAGCGGCAACAGCAGTCCTAGCAACATTTTACACTTCCCTAATATCACCAATAACTCAGTACTCAACGCCACCATCAATGAGATATCGGCTGATTGGCCTCCTGAACCTGAAAAGCTCGGCAAATCGTTTCATTTCGACATCCATGAAAAACAGGGTCACTTCTATGGCACCGTCCAAAAAATCGCCTTACCGCCGCCTTTTCAGCATCAATGGTATGTGGTGGCCGCCCTGCCTGATCAGCTGCTTCTCGAAAGCTTGTTAAGCCAACAAGAAATCAGTATTTATTTAGTGATCGCAATATCGGTAATTGGCTTGGTGATTGTTTATTTAATTATTCGCCAACTCACTCGGCCCTTGCGTGACACCGCAGAGGCGGCGGCAAAGCTCGCCTCAGGCAATCTCACCTATCGAATTAACACCCCTGCCAACCTGCGGGAGATTGCGATATTAAAAGACGCGTTTAATAACATGTCCGGCAAAATGCAAGAGTCATTCAACCGCTTACGTCAGCAAGTCCGCCAAGATAACTTAACCCAGTTGTATACGCGCGAAGGCTTGATCGAACAAGCCGCCGGGCTGCGTTATCGGTCACCGAATACCTTGGCGATTTTAGGGGTCAATGGCTTTCGAGATATTAACGATAGCCTAGGTCAAGACGGCGGTGATGTGCTGCTATGTGCCATCGCACAACGATTAACCGATTTAGCCTATGGATCCAGTATGCTAATCGCACGCGTTCGCGGTGATGAATTTGCAGTCCTGGCGCCTCACACCACTAACCGAACCCAGTCAGAAGCGCTAGTGAGTCAACTACTGAGTCTGTTTAACCGCCCAGTCACTATCGGTAACGACGATGTCCTGGTGGATGCTTGTGCCGGGGTGGTGTTCGGTTATACCTACGGGGATGCCATTCATGAAAGCCTCCAACACGCAGGGTTGGCTCTCAGTGAAGCCAAGCGCAGTGATGCGGCGATGTATGTCTATTTTGAAGCCAGTATGCAAGCTCGGGTGCAAGAACAGTCTCGGCTCCTGCTTGAGCTTCATCATGCCGTTCAGCATCATGAATTCGTCGTGTTCTATCAACCTTTCGTGCGCTTAAGCGATGGCTATTTCTGTGGCGCAGAAGCCTTAGTGCGCTGGGAAAGCCCCAGCCGTGGCATGGTGTCCCCAGCAGAGTTCATTCCGGTCGCCGAACAAAGCGGTTTAATCAACCAAATCGGCATGCAAGTGCTTGAACAAGCCGCTTTTGATACGGTCGCACAAATTGAAGCCGGACGATGGCCTGCCCATTTCCAATTACATGTCAACTTATCAGCACGACAGTTATTATCGGCTGACTTTATCGACAAGTTGGAGCAAGTGCTCACACGCACACAACTTCCGCCCGAGAATTTAACCTTAGAGATCACTGAGTCACAGTTGATGAGCCATGAGCATCTCGCGACCTCTGGGCTCACTAAAATCCGCGCCCTTGGGATTAAAATTGCGATTGACGACTTTGGTACGGGCTATTCTTCATTGGCCTATTTACATCAGATGGCTTTCGACAGCCTAAAAATCGACCGTAGCTTCGTCCATTCGATGACCGAAAACAGCACCAACCAAAGGATCATTGAAGCCGTGGTTGCCATGACCCGTGGCATGGATGTCCACTTGGTCGCTGAAGGCATTGAAACCAAAGAAGAGGCGGCTAGGTTACGTGAAATTGGTTGCCATTATGCGCAAGGGTTCTTGTTCGCCAGGCCCCTACCCTTGGCCGAACAACCAACAGAACGGGTAACGGATAAATTGCCAACGCGATAAGGCTCACGTCCTACGCGCTTCGACAGCTGACGCATGGCGCCATAGTCGCTATACTGAGCGCCAACTCACCGGCTGGGAACCAACGATGATGAGACACGATTTTCCTTTAACGGACCTACACCGTCACCTCGATGGCAACATCCGCATCAATACGATTTTAGAGCTCGGTCAGCAGTTTTCGATGCCGCTGCCGGCACATGACATTGAAAGCCTGCGCCCCCATGTACAGGTGGTTGATACCGCGCCTGATTTGGTTGCATTTCTCTCAAAACTTGATTGGGGTGTGGCAGTACTCGGGGATCTCGACGCGGTACGGCGCGTGGCGTATGAAAACGTCGAGGATGCCCTAAATGCACACATCGACTATGCCGAACTACGATTTTCGCCCTACTACATGGCGATGAAACATCAACTGCCCCTCGAAGGCGTGGTGGAAGCCGTCGTCGATGGCGTGCAGGCCGGTAGCCGTGACTTTGGCGTGAAAACCAACCTGATTGGTATCATGAGCCGTACTTTCGGCACCCAAGCCTGTATGGCCGAGTTGGATGCACTACTGACACAGAAATCGCAACTGGTTGCCATCGATTTAGCCGGTGACGAACTGGGGCAGCCCGGAGACCAATTCACCGAACATTTTGCCAAAGTTCGAGCCAGTGATTTGCAAGTGACGGTTCACGCTGGTGAGGCTGCGGGCGCTGAGAGTATGTGGCAGGCGGTTAACGAGCTAGGCGCGACCCGTATTGGCCATGGCGTGAAAGCGATTGAAGACCCCGCTTTGATGGACTATTTAGCCAAGCACCGTATCGGGATTGAATCCTGCCTAACCTCGAATATTCAGACCAGTACCATTGCTGATCTCGCACAGCATCCGGTGCGCCAATTCCTCGACCACGGTATTCTGGCATCGTTAAATACCGACGATCCAGCCGTGGAAGGCATCGAGCTGCCCTATGAATATGAAGTCGCGGCCCCAGCCGCGGGCTTAACCGCTACGCAAATCAACACACTACAAGAAAATGGCCTAACCATTGCCTTCTTGTCTGACCATGAGAAAGCGGCGCTAATAGCCAAAGCTGCGGCCCGCTAATGGGCTGTGGGTGTTATAAAAAAAACCGCCATTTGGCGGTTTTTTTTGTTTAAATCACCCGTGAGAACTGTTGTTGTCGCGCCCTATCCCGTAAATAAATATCAAAGCTCATACAGATATTACGGATCAGCATCCGACCGGTTTTGGTCACGCTGATGGTCTGGTCGGTGACACGGACCAAATCGTCGTCAATAAAACACTGTAGCAACTTGAGATCGTCAGCAAAGTAACGGTCAAAATCAATCTGATAACGTGCGGCGATCACCGCCTTCTCAAGGGTAAAGTTACACATCAAGGCTTTAATCACATCGCGGCGAATACGATCATCGCGCTCCAACATGACGCCTTTAAATAAGGCATGTCGCTCCGCATCCACTTGGTGATAATACCGCTTCATCTCTTTTTGATTTTGCGCGTAACAATCACCAATCATCGAAATCGCCGACACACCCAATCCTAATAAGTCACAGTCACCCTGGGTGGTGTAGCCTTGAAAATTACGATGCAAGCGTCCCTCACGTTGCGCAACCGCCAGCTCATCATCGGGCAACGCAAAGTGGTCCATACCAATAAATTGGTACCCCGCCGCCGTTAGCGTGTTAATGGTTTCTTGCAGCATGGTGAGCTTGGCGTCGGGTGACGGTAAGGCATTCTCGTCTATTTTCCGCTGGGCGGCGAATAAATTAGGTAAATGGGCATAGTTAAACACCGATAGCCGCCCAGGGCGCATGGTGAGCACTTGCTCTAGCGTGTTGGCAAATCCCTCGGGGGTTTGGCTGGGTAAACCATAAATCAAATCAAGATTGGTGGAGCGAAAGCCAAGCTCTCGCGCACGTGCAACCAATGCGTGAATAAAGTCTTCATCTTGCTCTCGGTTGACCAGCTGCTGCACTTTTTTATCAAAGTCCTGCACGCCAATACTGATGCGATTAAACCCTTCACTGCGCAGATGATCGAGCATATCCAGCGGGATTTCACGTGGGTCCACCTCGATACTGATTTCCGCATCGTCTTCAAACTGGAACTCTTGGCGCAGTAACCCCATTAGACGCGAGATCTGAGCTTTGGTGAGAAAGGTGGGTGTACCGCCTCCCCAGTGCAATTGAGTAACCCGACGGGCGCCCAGTAAGAATGCACGCTGGCGAATTTCATGTTCCAAGGCATCCAGATACTCATCCGCCTTATGTTGATGCCGGGTCACCACTTTGTTGCAGCCGCAGTAATAGCAGAGCTTGTGACAAAATGGGATATGCACATACAACGACAACGGCCGCTCAGGATACTGGCTACATGCCATATCAAATTCCGCAGGCGTAAATGCCTCATGGAATTCAAGCGCGGTGGGGTACGAGGTATAGCGGGGCCCTGAATAATTATACTTATTGATCAAGGCTTGATCCCAAATGATTTGTGGTGATGACATGGCTTACATTCCGCAAAGGCGCTTAGGAAAGGAGAACAAAGTGTAGTGTGCCACAGCCTTAAGTCAGGTGTTTAGCACTACCCGCATTGATATGGTGAAAGTGTCGGCGAGATCGATTTTCGCCTAATAATTATAAGGGTATTGTGCCAAAATAATAAAGGAATGCCGCTGCGAGCAGCCGCATTCCAAGCAGGTACACTTAGTGGGTCAAAATATGATCAGGGATATGCCGGCCACCCGTAAAGGCCAAAATCTCGGCCAACTCGGCTTTTATCGCCTGCTCGAGTCGCGCTTCATGCTTGGCACGATCAAAGTCCAACCGCATCCGTTCGTTCTTTTTAAGGGTTTTCCTGGCATCACCTCGTGGGGTGTCTTTGACCGCCTCGTAAAGTTCAAATAACGCAGGGTAGCGGCTATCAAATTCAACCCGCTTTTCCCCTTGGAGGTGATCCATAATCATATAAAGACGAATCGCCGCCTCGGACAAATCACATTGATCTTTCAAGGCTGCGAACGCAATCACATCAACGCTTTCAATGATTTTATCATTCCGCTTTTTTATCGCCGCCTCTTCCATCTCCGCTTGCAGCGCCGTCTGCCGCTTGAGTCTTGCCAGCAAAGTCCCGGCGTATACCGATAACGCTAAAATAATCAGCGCGCCTAGTCCTGCTAGTATCCAGATCCCGTCCTGCACCTGCTACTCCTCTTTAATCGTTCTGTTGCTCAAATTTGGCAAGCAGATCGCTTTCATCATCCTCCGGTGTATCCTCGTCGCTCAGCAACCCTAGCTTATCCATCAGCACTTCAATACGATCGAGTTTTTCATCGACATAGTTTTGCAGCCCTGCCCCTAGCTTTTCACCGTTTTCGATGCGATCGAGTAAGACATTCAGTTGCGGGTCTTGCTCGAGCTTTTCCAGCTCTTGCGCAGGGGTCAACGTGGATTGTTTCGGTTTCGCAGCTTCAGGCCCCAATGGAATCGGTTTTTTACTGCCAATCCGTGGGTCTTTCTTGCCGCCGCGACGATGCGTTTGCACATCACTTTCTTCAGAATGACGCGATCCTGCTTTTTTTCCTTTCCGTTTTTTCTGCTTTTTCAGCATGCGAGCAATTCGATCTTGCTCGGTCTGGTTTTTATCTACGTATTGCGCCGGGCCTTCCGATCCTGTGCGGCGCGTTTTCTTTTTACGCGTCATAACAATGGTTTCCTCATTAATATTACATCGTTGCCCAAAAAGGTCAGTTCGAAGCCAGCTTGAGCAGCTAGAAATTGAAACGTTTGGCGGCTAAAAAAGCTGACATGAGTCAGGTCATTCTTATAGTGCCAGCGTGAAAATGCCGCTGGATCCTGGACCAGCTTAGTCATGATCCCCAGATACCCACCCGGCTTTAGCATGGATAGCCATTGTGTCCACTGCTCGGCGGGGTGATAAAAGTGCTCAATCGCTTCGGTGCAGGTGATGAAATCGTAACCACGCGCCAACACCTGTGTATCAGGGGCATAGAAGGGATCATAGCAGGCGATGGAATGTCCCGCGTCACGCAGCATGTTTGCAAGCACCGGCCCCGGACCACAACCAAAATCTAGGCCGTTACGTGGCGATTCAGCTAACCGCGCAAGTAACGGGGTGGCCAACCGCGATAAGAAGCGCTGATAACCCGCATCATCAGGATGATTTTGGTGCAAGTCATAAATGGCTTTCTCATCGTGCGGTGCCAGCAGTGCCTGGCGATCAACAAACACCAAATCACAACGCGTACATTGAAAATAGGCGCGGCGCTTATCGGTATGGTAAGGGTGAGTCTGGGTATGCTCACATAAAGGGCAGTGCTGCATGTTATTCGTCTATGCCAAAAGCTGGCGCGAATGTAGCAGAAAGTGGGTTGGCTTACCTGCCTAACGGTCGCATCCTGCGTCCTTGTCGTCATAACATCCACATCACATCCTGTGCGAGACTATCCTTGCATGCCGACCTTGGCGAGTTCACATCCTGTGGCAACACCTTCCTGGTGTGAAAAGCTTTCCTTAGCCGGTTGGCCTATTCTTGGCGTCAACGTCCTGTTGATGATGATAGCGTATCCTAATCACTTAATTTGCCTAGCATGCCAAACAAAAAAATCCTGTTCAAAAAAGAAAGGTGCGTGATAAGCGATTGAATATATAGTGTTTTTTATTTTATCTTTCAATCGATATCGCGATTTTCTCGCCGTAAAATAGCAAATATCTTACACCCGATAACGCAATTGTCGTTATCAGCGAGAACACCATGCAAGCAAATCGCAAAGAAGTGATAGGAAGAGAAAGGAAACAAAAAGCGGCTGCGTTATTCACAACCGCTTTTGCTGTCACGCTCGGTAATTAATGCAGACCACCGAGATAGCTCGACAGCGCATCAATTTCCTCGTCAGTGAGCTTGGCAGCCACCGATCGCATCATGTTGTTCATATCATTATGACGTTCCTCTGCACGGAACATCTTCAACTGACTCGCCAAGTAGTTTGCGGGCTGGCCAGAAATTTTCGGGAAACCAGAAGAGGGAGTGCCATTACCGCGTGGACCGTGACAAGCGACACACGCCGCAATGCCTCGCTCTGCATCGCCCGCCATATAGAGTTGACGGCCAATTTCAACCGCGCCTTCGGGGGTTGTGCCAGGCTTGGGCGTGAGCGTTGCGTAATAAGCAGCCAGGTCAGCCATGTCCTGCTCCGATAAAGGAGCCACCATGCCAGCCATCACCGCGTTGTATCGCCCTTGCTCACCGCCGCTTTGCGCGCCAAGCTTAAATTCCTTCAACTGCTTTTCAATGTAGTTGGCGTGCTGACCCGCCAAGTTTGGGTAATCAGGCAAAACACTGTTACCGTCAGCACCGTGACAGGCGGCACAGGTATTGGATTTGGCTTTGCCCGCTTCAGCATCTCCTTGGGCCCAGACTGAAGTGCTGGCCAGGAGAGTCAATATTAGCGCTAATTTCTTCATGACATTCCGTTTATAATTATCAAGCTTCCAGTACCACTACTTAGTTACCGTCATGGTACAATTACCGATCAAAAACCGAGCACGGTTATTTTACACAAATTCACACAAAAGTAATCAGTCTACTACACCAAGACGAGACGGAGTTAACAGTGGAGCAATCACTTAATTACCGTAACACCCAGTTTGTTACTAGCGCACCAGACATCCGCCATCTTCCTGATAATACAGGAATCGAAATCGCTTTTGCTGGCCGCTCAAACGCCGGTAAATCTAGCTCCCTTAACCGTCTATGTGACCAAAAGAGCCTAGCGAAAACCAGTAAAACCCCCGGTCGGACACAATTGATTAACCTATTTAAGGTGGACGAGGGTTGCCATATTGTCGACCTCCCTGGCTATGGTTATGCCCAAGTCCCTCTAGAAATGAAAGAGAAATGGCAGCGATCGCTGGGAGAATATTTACAAAAACGTGATCAACTTGGCGGATTAGTGGTGTTGATGGACATTCGCCACCCGATGAAAGACTTGGATCAGCAGCTGATTTATTGGGCCGTTGAGTCAAAATTGCCCGTTTTAGTGTTACTGACCAAAGCGGACAAGCTTAAAACCGGTGCACGTAAACAGCAATTGATGAAGATTCGAGAAGCGTCACTGGCATTTTGCGGCGATGTCGAGGTCGAATTGTATTCGTCACTCAAGGGCATTGGCGTGGATAAATTACGTCAAAAACTGGATGCCTGGTATCACACCACGCCGCCATTGCTTAGCGATGAGCAACCACTGCCTAGCGAGTAATCGTCTTTTATCGGTGTAAGGGACGCACAACGTCTTCCCTCACGGATCTGGCGCTAAAAGACGAAAGCTAAAAAAAAAGCCGACCCTCATCGAGGGTCGGCGAATCTTTGTGCGTGCGTGATCTGAATCAGACCCTATAAACACATAAAGAACAAGAAGCTGTGCGTATTATAACCAGGTTTCCCAGTAAAATTAAAGTAATTGCTCTAATTTTTTGGAATACAGGATCAACACAGTTGAAAATAGTTAAAAAGGCAGTGGCAGGGCTGCTCGCGTCGCGGCATATCAACCAATAAAAAAAGCCCCAGTCAGTATCCTGACTGGGGCTGCTGAATCAGCCAAATCCAATAACGTGAAACAAAAGGTCTGAAAGATAGAACATCTTACCTCTGTACCC
>NZ_MUFH01000309.1:0-2781 GCF_001996115.1 Salinivibrio sp. MA427 | reverse complement strand
ATATGTGACTTGTAGAGCTAGCAAATACCCATGAAAGATTACTCTCTAAAATAAATTTAGCTCGCTCTCTAAACTTAGATGGAGCACTATTCACAATGCAATGAAGGATCTCGTACTTTCTCTTCCGAAGCTTTATTGATAGGTAGATATTCAAGATCAAATATGGGAATCCGCCTACTACTAGCAGTAACACTCCGGCTTTAATCACTAAATCAATCAAAGATCATTTCCTCTATAACTTTCCCTGTTTCGTTCGAAAGTTCTCCACCATACATTCCCCACATAAAAGAACCACCAGCAACCAATGCAATTGATAATCCTCCAGTTGCAGGTATAAGAGCGATGCCCCATCCTATAGCAAGTCCCCCCAAAACATTTGTCAGACCTGACGTACTATTTCTAACAACACTTCGATTGCAGGTTTCCTCAAACCAGCCACTACTATTACATGTAGTTACCACATCAGYAGCGTTTCCATATAACCCGGCTCCAATTACGAGACCGTTAGCGATACCTAATGAGCGGCTAAATGACATCGCCTGTTTATACAACGCGGTCATTTCAATACCAGAAATTGCTTTAGAAAAGTCTCTTGCTCGGTAAAGTTGACGTTTACCGACATTTAGGTAGTTATTGATACGCTTTGTCTGTATGTTTCTAATATATCCTGGCTTTCCAATCTCCGTCAGTATTAACTTCATCTCTTGCTGAAATGTGCGGGCTTCTTTTCTCCATGCTTTGTAGTCAGGGTGAGAGTATAGCTTTGGTCCTGACAGCCCCTCCGTTCGAGAAGCTATGTGACGAGAGTAGTCTGCAAAGGACTTCATTTTTTTACTTATTTTGTCACCTTGGACCTGAGCGCCGGCAATCACAGCGCCAGAGCCAGCCAAAAGGTGGTTAAGATCTAGCTCGGCCAGCATAGATGTGTTTGCGTCCTGCTGGTGAATATCTAGGCCAGATGTTGCACTCAAAAGTAGCGCATTCGTTGTTGTTTCGTGATGCTCTGCGAACCACTTTTTCTGTTCACTTGAAAGGGTGAGGAACTCAGTCATTAAGTCGTTAGCCTGTTTGATGGCAAACTCTTCATCCGGATGGACTTCAGACCAAGGCGACACGACAAGGGGCATTCCTTCAATAATCTGGCTAAAACTACGTCTCAAATGAGGATTTGAATTAAGAACATGCTCGATTATATGTTCTTGATTTGATAAATATGTTTCAAGCGCAAAATCCTCCATGCTCATTCGTTTGTCAGCAAAAACAAGATACACATCATCAACGTCTTGAGGGGATAGCTGAGTTAAATTGACAACTGAAATTTCAGCGCTCAGCATTTTGTCACGATTTATTGGTTTGACCGACGTCCCCTGCAAAATGCCATCAAATGTGTAGTGGGTATTAGCAGCAAGGTTATATTTCTGTGGTTTTTCTGGTGGTAAATTACGCGTTATTGATTGCCTTTCTTTTTTCGCCGCCGGCTGACTGACCGTTAGGCTATCACCCACGGCTAAAGCCATCGGATCGGCGTCATACTTTGGATTTAGATCCAATAGCTGCTTGGCGGATAAGCCATACTGTTCGGCAATAGCTGGCCATGATTCACGTTGGCGGGTGGTCGGATCTGTTTTGACCGTGTGGGTTGTCGGCTGTTTTGTCTCATCACGCTTATCGGTATCTTTTTCAGATGAAGGTTCATCTCGTTTGGCGATAGCTTGCTTGGGCGCGGCGAGTAATTCATTGATAGACAGTTTAATGCCGTTTTCTTCCAGCCATTCATCGTCTAGATTATCAAGCAAGTCACGCGTGATCGGTGCTTTGAGATAGACAAGATATTGGTCTTCGACCTCTTTGCCGCCAATCTTCCAGTACACCAGAATGGCGCTTTGATAACGATTAAAACCTTGCGCCTGGTTGAGTCTGTCATGTCTAGAGCGCGTGGCGTAAAACTGCCATTTGCCATCACCCAGCAGCTTGTACTCCTGCACTAAGCGCTTTTGGTAAAAATGGTAGTAATAGCCTTCGGTGGGTAGGCCCAGTCGCTCGCCGAGTTGAACAGAAGGTGTCACAGGAATAAAGGCTTCTTGGATGATACCAGAGCCAATCGACTTTACCTGCACGGGCTCGGGCACGCTAATGCCCATTGAGGCCGATGCAACTTTAGCGATAAGCTTTTTGGGCTCGTTGAATGCGATATAAGTGGTGTACTTGGTGCCATGCTCAGTGCGCGCGGTTTGCCAATCATCCTTCACGCCTTCTTGCTGTGTTGTGGCTAATTGAAACTTACACCCCACCGTTTTGCTAAATATCTTATCCGAGCTAGCAATCTCAAAACAATACTCGTATTTAAGTGGCGGTGGCGCATTCGAGCGGTCAGGTTTTACCGGCTCGGGTACATAGGTGTCTTCGATATTGATTGCAGCATGCGCACTGTGACTGCTACCACCAGCGCCGCCGGCCACACTGCCAGATTGATTAGCTCTAGCGGCAAGTGCTGAACGGGCTTGTGGTGAGAGGGTCGTTTCAGTGTCTGCCGAGAGGGACCAGAGCTTA
Organism: Salinivibrio sp. MA427; assembly: GCF_001996115.1. Lineage (NCBI taxonomy): Bacteria > Pseudomonadati > Pseudomonadota > Gammaproteobacteria > Vibrionales > Vibrionaceae > Salinivibrio > Salinivibrio sp. MA427. The sequence continues at coordinate 231 of NZ_MUFH01000309.1, read as the reverse complement.
TTCGTATTATCATGCACCATCGCGGGCCGCATTGGGGTATCAGTCAACAGGGCAAATTCACCGCTATCAAGCTTTTCTTTAAATTGTGAAAAGCTCACCCCATCAGGCATTACATTACCAAGGTCTCGCTCATTAAGCGCCTCAATATCGCCCTCTACTTGCCCAAACTCATACGCCATGAGCTCGGTCAGTCTAACGAGTTTATATCCCACCGCATTGTCCGCCAGCCAA
>NZ_MUFH01000308.1:0-5325 GCF_001996115.1 Salinivibrio sp. MA427 | reverse complement strand
GTCGTAATACGCCAGTTTCAATAGTGGATCAATCAAGCGCGACGCCACTTGCGGGTTAGACTGGTTTAACGTCACCAAGATCTCTTTTAAGAATCGATACCCTGCACCATCTTTAGCATGAAAACGTGCCGGGTTACGATTACAAAATGCACCAATTAAACTCCGTATACGGTTAGGGTTTTTCAACGTAAATGCTGGGTGCGACATTTGCGCTTTTACTTGCTCTAACGCATTATCGGCTGGATTGGCGCCTTGCAGCATAAACCATTTATCCATTACCAACCCATCATGCTGCCACTGATCACTGAAGCCTTTCATCAGCGGCTCTCGGCAAGGCAATTGTGCACTGTTTGCTGCGCTCAGGGCTGCCATAGTATCTGTCATATTGTGCGCTTCTTGATAATGCTGCTCAACATAGCCATTGCCATTTTCTGTATGGGCCAAGTAACTCAAACAGGCATTACGCAAGGCACGCTCACCCATCGCTTTGTGTGTGATTTGATAATCCGTTTGTGCATACTGACGATACACAGCAGCAAGCTCATCCACCATATGATCAGCAAACTGCTGTTTAAACGCTGCCATCACTTGGTGAATAGCATCCACGTCGACCGTTTCAAACCAACCTGCTACCTCTGTCTCTGAAGGTAAATTGAGCACTTCAGCAATCAAGGCAGGATCGGTATTGTCACTCAGCAACACACCACGGAAGGCATCAACTACGGATAAGGGCACATCGATCGGTTGGTCATCTTGCACACGCGCTACATTCGCTTTGATATGCTTAGCCAGTAAGCTTTGGCCCGCATCCCAGCGCGCAAAGTCATTCCGAGCGTGCTGCAATAAGAACGCCAACTCATCGTCCTGATAATCATATTCGAGTTTAACCGGTGCTGAGAATTCGCGTAGTAGCGATAGGACCGGTTGCTCATCGACATGATCAAACAGATAGGTTTGCTCTGCTTGTGTGACCGCCAATACGTTAGAAACCGACTCTCCGTGACGCTGTAACTCAATCACACTGCCATCTTGACGGTACATTTCGATATCGAGCGGAATATACAGCGGCTGCTTTTCTTGCTGATCAGCCGTCGCCGGCGTGTGCTGTGTCACATGCAGCGCCAGTTGCTTGGTAGCCGCATCATAGGTGGATGAAACGGTCAGCACCGGTGTACCTGACTGGCTATACCACAGACGGAACTGGGTAAGATCAATGCCTGATGCCTCTTCCATCGCTTGGACGAAATCATCACAGGTCGATGCGGTACCATCATGGCGTTCAAAATACAGCTTCATCCCTTTTTGGAAAGCAGATTCACCGAGAATGGTGTGCATCATACGAATGACTTCACTACCCTTTTCGTACACAGTTAGGGTGTAGAAGTTATTCATCTCAATCACCTTTTCAGGGCGGATTGGATGAGACATGGGGCTTGCATCTTCAGCAAATTGCGGGCCACGCACGATGCGTGCATTGCTGATGCGGTTGACGGAGCGCGACCCCAAGTCAGAGGAGAACTCTTGATCACGGAAAACCGTTAACCCTTCTTTGAGGCTAAGTTGAAACCAATCCCGACAGGTAACACGGTTGCCTGTCCAATTGTGGAAGTATTCGTGGCCAATCACCGCTTCAATACCCAGGTAATCGGTATCGGTTGCCGTCTCTGCATTGGCAAGCACATACTTGGAGTTAAAGATATTTAGGCCTTTGTTCTCCATCGCGCCCATATTGAAAAAGTCGACGGCAACAATCATGTAGATATCGAGATCGTATTCTAAGTCAAATCGCTCTTCGTCCCACTTCATGGCGTTTTTCAGTGACACCATGGCGTGGTCGGCACGATCTAAATTGCCTTTATCGACGAATATTTCTAACGCGACATTGCGCCCTGAGCGCGTTTCAAACGTGTCTCGCAAGACATCAAAATCACCGCCCACCAAGGCGAATAGATAGCTTGGTTTAGCATGGGGATCGTGCCATTCAACCCAGTGACGGCCGTCATCAAGATCACCCGCCGCCATTTTATTACCGTTACTAAGCAAATAAGGGTACGTCGCTTTATTCGCAATCACTTTGGTGGTAAATCGCGCCAGTACATCAGGACGGTCTAGGTAATAGGTGATACGACGGAAGCCTTCTGCTTCACACTGGGTACAATACGCACCGCCAGAAATGTATAACCCTTCTAACGCAGAGTTATTCTCCGGATCTAGCTGGGTTTGAATGGTCAAAGTAAAGGCGGCGGGGACATCGCGAATAATCAATTTACCCGCTTCTTCGCTGTATGCCGTCCAGGTGTCACCATTAATATCCAGGCGCACCAGAGTCAGATCATCACCATCGAGTACGAGATCCGTCGCGCGTTCATTAAGACGTTTTATCTGACTGACTGCTGTCACCAGGGTCTTATTCGGATCAAGATCGAACTCAAGATTGATATCCGTGATAGTAAAGTCCGGTGCGCGGTAGTCATCACGGTATTTGGCGGTAGGTTGTTGAGACATGTTATTTCCTTTTTATCGGGTGTACCTCAGCCAACGAATTGTATTCATTCGCCTTTAGGACGATGTGCATGCCATACCATACCGCGGCTGAGCAAAGATGACTATAGGTTTAACAGTTTGTTATCAAATGTTTGCGTTTACATTTAACGCGATGGCGACAAAGGATTAACGCCCGCTCAATGGGAGACAGACAAAGACACATCGCTGTACTAAAAACAAACGGTAGTGGTTAAAAGCGCAACAAAATGTCAACGAAGCCTGCCAATCCATGCGGAAATATAANTGAAAACCTTGCCTATCTGCGCGAACAGCTTATCGACCATATTCACCACATGGGGACACTCCGTTTCCAAGCGGACGAGATTGATTATCTCTCCTCGTTAGATTTGTATCAGGCTGATTTTCTCGCCTACCTCTCGCACTTCCAGCTCAACCCTCAACAGGTGACGGTGTCCATTGAAGAGGGGCAACTTGCTGTGCATATCGATGGGCCATGGTGTGACGTTATTCTGTGGGAAGTGCCACTGCTTGCGATTATCTGTGAGCTACGCAATCGCGCTTGCTATCCAGAATTGGGAGTCGCGGATGCCTTAGCGCGCCTTGACGACAAACTGGCACACTTACCGGCCGATGGCTACTCGGATGACTTTCATCTGGTTGATTTTGGTACACGCCGTCGTTTTTCGCGCGATGTCCATCAGGCTATCGTCACGCGTTTACACGCCGTTTATCCACCGCTAAAGGGGACCTCGAATTGCTGGTTGGCAAAGCAGCTAGGGCTTCCTCCGGTTGGCACACAAGCGCATGAGTGGTTTCAAGCCCACCAACAACTGGCGGGCGATCTAGCAGATTCTCAACAGCTCGCGCTTAATGTATGGCTACGCGAGTATCCGAATAGTCTTGGGATCGCCCTTACCGACTGTATCAATATGGATGCCTTTTTGCGCGATCTTGATGCGTCTCTATCTCAGGCATTCAGTGGCTTACGTCACGACAGCGGCGATCCCATCATCTGGGGCGAAAAAGCCATTGCGCACTATCGCCACCACCATATCGATCCCAAAGATAAAACACTCGTTTTTTCAGATAGCTTGACACTGGCTAAAGCCATTCATATTTATCAACACTTTGCGGGTAAGGCGAGTACGTCGTTTGGGATTGGCACACAACTGACTTGTGATCTACCCAATGTGAAAACACTAAATGTGGTGATCAAGCTGACCAGCTGCCAAGGCAAACCGGTTGCCAAAATATCGGATGAACCGAACAAGGCGATTTGTAAGGATGAGGCGCATTTATCGGCACTAAAGGCCGCATTTAATTTGTCGCCGTGAATCACTGCTTTGGCCCGTAAAATGCCGTGACGATAACCGACTTTTACGGGCTGAACGATTCTTGACACTGCTATTCTTGGCGTTGCCGTTGTAATACCGCTTCCATACCAAATACATCATTGGTTAATCGCAAAGTATCAGCGGCCAGTTGGTATTGCGACGAATGACGCCCTTCTTTGTAAATCAACATTAAGTGATCCCCCTCGACCAAATAGACGCCTCGATGGGTCACTGAACGGCCACTATCGCCTCTTACTTGCATCGCAAACAAAAAGTCTGGACGCAACTTTAGCGACACACCGTCTACGTCTTCGCTAACATCATCACCTTCAATACTGTTTGAACGCCACAAACCACTCAGGTTGTCTGGAAGCAACTTCGTAAAGATAGCCCCCTGTAATTGCAACTGGTGATGATTCAGTTGATAAGCATGTACCTGATCCGTGCCATTCTCATCATAAAGCCTCAGTGTTTGCTGAGTAACGCTATATTGGCCGGCCGCTGTTTCCAGCTTTCCGTTACGACGTAACATATCGATACGAAATTCATAGTGGGAGTTAAAGGAGATATTAATTGCTTTATAAGGATGAGGGGTTGATGTTTCGCTTGCTTCACTAAACCAGTACCATTGCCCCAGCAGCAAAGGCACGTCAAAGCGCCCTAAATCCTCGCTATGCACTGGCCATGCCATAAACATGGCAAGTGTGATCCCGTAGAAATAACGCATACCTTCCCCCTACTGATGGTGATGCCTTATTACTAAGATTAGACCTAGTTCTCATTTTGAGTGAAAAAAAGCCCAGGTCGGATGACCCAGGCTTGTAGTGATCACAGTCGTGTCTTTTTCGGGCGCACTACTCGTTAAGAGATGACTCGTTAAGAGATGACTCGTTAAGAGATGACTTGTTAAGCGATGTCGTGAGATTAACCAGATCTCGCGTAATACTGGCGGCTTCGTCTAGGTAGGCATCGGGCTCTTCATACTCTTTAGGTACATCATCGAGTGACTTGAAGCGAGGCTCACCCATGGCTTCTTGACGTGCATTTAAACGCGCTAAGCGGTCTGCATCTTCGTCATCCATCTCTTGACGTCGTACTTTCTCATTTAAAGACAAGGTATTGTCGTCCTTCTCTTTTTGATAGCGCGCGATATCTTGACGAATAAAACCGAACTCTCGATCGTCAGCAATCCTTGCTTGATGACGTTGCGCGAGGGTATCAATCACTGATTCAGGCAAAGACTGTGCCTGATAATCCGCTTTTTCAATACGATCCCAAGGCAATGCATTGTCTTCCATACTTTCACCGGTTTCATCAGGCGATACAGGCGATGGAAACGCAATGTCAGGTACGACACCTTTATTTTGGGTACTGCCGCCACTGATGCGATAAAACTTTTGGATTGTATATTGCACGTAACCCAGTGGGTTATCGAACAAATCGTAAATATGGTTGAGCGAACGATGCTGTTGCACTGTTCCTTTAC
>NZ_MUFH01000307.1:0-2801 GCF_001996115.1 Salinivibrio sp. MA427 | reverse complement strand
TTCTACACCAGTGTCTCAGCGTGTTTTAGATGCCATGAAACCTTGGCAGAACGAAAAGTTTGCGAATGCCTCGTCAGCTCACCAAGCGGGGCTAGCCAGCGCTCAGGCACTCCAAGAAGCAAGGGAGTGTATCGCTGAGAAGATAGGGGCGTTACCGAGCGAGATTATTTTTACGAGTGGAGCGAGCGAAGCGAATAACCTCGCACTAAAAGGTGTCGCTTTTAAATATCTAGATAGCAAAGGCCACATCATAACGTCAGAGATTGAACACAAGTGTATTCTCAATACTTGTGCATTTCTCGAGTCAATTGGCTTCGAAGTGACTTACCTCGCACCGGATAGGGATGGTCGTATCTCACCATCGTCTCTCGCAGCTGAAATTCGAAGTAATACTATTTTGATTTCCATTCACCACGTCAATAATGAACTCGGTACTATTCAACCCATAAAAGAATTTGGTGCGATAGCTTTTGAAAACAATATCCGCTTTCACACTGACGCTGCTCAGAGCTTTTGCAAGTGTGATATCGACGTAGACGATATGGATATCGATATGCTCTCAATATCAGGTCACAAAATCTACGGTCCGAAAGGCATTGGTGCGCTTTACGTGCGGGATGCCAGAGACTCTGAGCTAGTCCCCCTGATTCACGGTGGCGGCCAAGAAGCAGGGTTGCGAGGCGGCACTTCTCCAACCCCTTTGATTGTTGGCCTAGCGGCCGCGGTAGAATCTTATCCAACGAAATCAGATTCTATCGAAAAGCAATTTCTCGACGTTATCGCAAAGTTTGACTTTACAAGAAACGGCGGTGTGTCGGTAGTGCCGTCGACGTGGAGCGTTACATTCCAAACAGATGAAGAAGTGAAGCGCTTTATGAGCGATTATCCTTGGCTGATTTCTCAAGGCTCTGCATGTAATGCGCTCTCAAATGTGGCTTCACATGTCCTAACAGCAATTGGGATGTCCGAAGAAACCGCCCGGCGAACCTATCGCATCAGCCTCCCTCCGCACCAGATTAGCGAGAGTTGAGCCTAAAGCCGGAGACGGTTTTTCCAGCTTGAAGCAAACGCTCTTCGTACATTTGCCGGTGTAATATGACTTCATTGGTTGCTGTAGTCCCTAAGAGCTTTGATAATCGCAGATCAAAGTTCTTTTGCTTATTATATTGATCACTCTGTGTATCAAGCAACAAATGTTTATTGAGCAAGGGTGGGCGCCGCTCTTTATCAACATAGTCAAAAAAATCGATATCTTGTTCTGCCATCTTTATCTTCGTTCTTTCGACTAAATACGGGACTGATTTTTCAAAATCATCATATTGAGTCAAGGTAAGCTTACCAGAGTTGATATGTATTTTGATCAGGTCAATGGAGTCATCGAGTTCGCCGTACATCTGCAATGCAGCGCCAACATAAACGCGTAAAAGAAGCGGTAACTTTTCTGTATAGCTTTTGTGGAAAATCAGAGAGTGCCCTTCTTTGAGGATGCTCGCCGGTAATTGATGGTGAGCTTTGACACACTGCTCACCAATGAGCTTCGTATCCGCTATCGCAAAAAGTAGCTCGGTCGCGAGATTAATAGCTGTACGATGATCATCGAATAAAGCTTTAATATCACGCCTTAGGCTTTTAGGCTGTTGTGTGTAGGGTTTCCGTTTGTCAAATAACCCCATAGAGAAATAGACAAGTAGGTCCTCTTTTCGGGATTTTTCTGCATTGAAAAATTCCCGGGTATCGAACATTTCCTGAAGCAAACCAAACACTTTTTTATGAGAACCAATTAGACTTCTCACCTCTTCCGAACGGTTAAATTCGTCATTTGCCGGCACCCGGCCGAGCTCGAGGCACACGTTCCAAAAATCGTCAAATAGAGCGCTGTTTTGGCTGATCACCAAGTTGGCTTTGTCTTTACTCTCAATAGGCTGAGGTGATGTCAGTTGCTGCCAAGTATGGTGCCGTTGGTACTTACTTTGGAGGTAACGTTGTTCTTCTAGCTTATCTTTGAATACGTAGAAGATGCCCGGTGCAACAGCAATAGCATCCTCTTGCAAAGAACGTTCTAGGTATCCTTTGAATTCTGACTGTGCGTAGTATTTTTGGAATGTGTTTCTCGACGTAATCACCCCATCCTTATAGGGCTGGAACTGCGCGATGTACGAATCATTAGCCAGCATGATAGAAACTACCAGTACTTTGTTTGCGAACTCCCAAGCGCTCAATAGTGCTTCAAGGCGCTCATCTTGGTCTTCGATAACATTTAGGACAAACCCCAAGTTCACAATGTCTGAATTAACTTTATCGTTATCAGGCGAGAAAACCGGGTCCCAGCCCAACACATCGAGCCCATGCGCTTCAAGCTCTCTTAGGTCATCTCCTCGGCCACACCCGTAGTCGAAAATAGAAAACCGTCCATCTAGGTAACCTTGTTTAGCCAATGTCTTCATTGGTCCTGATAGCTCATGACGTACAATGGCGGTTTTGTAGCGATCTATCCCGGGCTCTTGTGGAGTATCACGCGATGTATCCAGATCGTTTTTCAGTAACCTCCCATCGACTAATCGGTATCCTTTTTTTTTGATCAGGTTTAACCACGACTGTTTGAAGCCAATAGTGCGGGGGTTCTCGTATAGGCCCGCCTCCTCGCCTTCATTAGTCAGCGCGGTAAAGAGCTCAAAATGATCACTGCTCGGTAGAATCATCGTTTCTTTTCGATGAAGGATCGGTGGATTTTCTGAAGAGCGGTAACAAGTCACTTTATGGCTCAGCTTGCTCAGATCTACATTTAGGCTCTGCTCTAACGC
>NZ_MUFH01000306.1:0-2806 GCF_001996115.1 Salinivibrio sp. MA427 | reverse complement strand
GTATGAGGGAATTTTGCGTCAGTTGATGACCTATATGATGGAAGATCCTCGTTCTATCCCTAATGTGCTAAAAGTGATGTGGTCAGCGCGTGCGATCGAGCGCGTGGGCGATCGCTGCCAGAATATTTGTGAGTACATCATCTATTTTGTAAAAGGGAAAGATGTTCGTCACATTCAAAAAGAGGAGCTCGAAAAGCTCCTCAAATAGGCGTTTAGTCGTTATCGATCCACTCACTGACCTTATCAGGGACAAAACTTTGGTCATGAAGCGGCATGCGCACATAGCCCTCTTTGCTGATCTCGGGAAGAATAACGTCTGGGTATTCAATCTCTTGATAGGGGATCTGGGAGAGAAGATGCGCGATACAATTAAGTCGCGCATGCTTTTTATTATCAGCTTCCACTACCCACCATGGACTTTCCTTGGTGTCGGTATAAGCAAACATGCGATCTTTCGCCTCACTGTATTGCACCCAGCGGCTGCGTGACTCCAAATCCATGGGACTAAATTTCCAGCGTTTTATTGGCGTGTTTATTCGCTCGGCAAAACGCTTTTCTTGTTCTTCGTCGGAGACGGAAAACCAGTATTTGAGCAAAATAATCCCCGAGCGGATCAGCATTCGCTCAAATTCAGGGCAAGTGCGGAAAAACTCTTCATATTCTTCCTCGGTACAAAACCCCATGACACGTTCTACGCCGGCTCGGTTGTACCAACTGCGGTCGAATAAAACTATCTCTCCGCTCGCTGGAAGGTGTTCGATATAGCGTTGAAAATACCACTGTGTGCGCTCGCGTTCCGTCGGTTTATCTAGTGCAACCACACGGCACACGCGTGGGTTGAGTTTTTCGGTAATCCGTTTTATCACCCCACCTTTACCGGCGGCATCTCGCCCTTCAAAGATCACCACGACTTTCAGCTGTTTGTGTTTTACCCACTCTTGTAATTTGACTAGCTCGGTTTGCAACTCAAGTAATTTTTTTTCGTAGTGTTTTTTGCTGATTTTAAGGGGCTTTTTATCCGACAAAGCAGCACTCCTTTTGTGAAGACCATCATTTCAAGTTAGGAAACTCAACGGTGAGATGCAATATCCTTGTCTCTAGGACACAAGCTTATCGACAAAAAGGTTTGGTCAATCACAGTATGGTGAGAGCGGCTGACATATTGCATTTAACTGAACCGAGCGACTGCCTGCTTTACCGCCCTGACTTGCATGGGATCAGTGATGGGGTAACCGATCTTTTCACCTTCACCCATCGTCGCCATCGCATGAGTGTGGGCGGCGCTTGCTTGTGTGGTACGCGCGGACAGGTGGAWATCTCGTGCGCCGGTATGAGCGATGATTTCTGCGGCATTATGCGCTGTGATCCCGGCACCTGGCATGATCCGAAGCGGCGTATGACGGACGTAATCGACCCAGGCTTTTAGTGTTTCTTTGCCTTGCTCGGCATGGTTGGCACCACCTGAGGTCAGAATACGTTCCACGGCAGGTCGCGCGATAAGGGCGTCTAACGCTGCCATTGGCTCGGTGCAATGATCAAACGCCCGATGGAACGTCACCCCCATACCTCGGGCTTCGGCCAGCATGGCATCGAGTAACGTTAAGTCTACTGTCCCATCTGGGCGTAAGGCGCCAATCACCACGCCATGACAGCCAGTTTTGCGGGCAGTGGCAATATCTTTAAGCATCACTTCAGCTTCATCATGGCTATAAACAAAGTCCCCTTCTCGTGGACGTATAATCGCGTAAATAGGCACGCGAGCTTGTTGCATCGCTTGATTCAGGGTGCCCATACTTGGCGTGAGGCCACCGAGCTTGAGTGAAGCACAAAGCTCGATACGGTCTGCGCCCGCTTGCTGAGCAATCGATAAAGATTGGATACTATCAATACATACTTCGACGGTGACGGTCATAGGTGCTCCTTGTTTGAACGGTCTAGCATAACCGTGACCAGAGCAAGCGTCATGAACAAATCAGACAAGGTGTGACATGTAGAGAAACGGGAGGGAAGGAAGGTGTTGAGAGACAATAAAAAAAGGGCCCGGTTTAACCGGGCCTCATTATACTGTTACATTGCTTAGTATGGGCACATTGCTCAGTGCGGGGCACGTAACCTTATTACAGGTCGTCAGTGTGCTCAGACAGATACGCGGCAACACCTTCAGGTGACTCAGCCATACCTGCTTTACCTTCTTCCCACTGTGCAGGACAAACTTCGCCATTTTTCTGGTGGAAGTTCAATGCATCAACCATACGTAGCATCTCGTCAATGTTACGGCCTAGTGGCAGGTCGTTAACGACTTGATGGCGAACAACACCGTCTTCGTCGATCAAGAATGAACCACGGAATGCAACGCCCGCTTCTGGGTGTTCAACATCGTATGCTTTACAAATTTCGTGCTTCACATCAGCAACCAGTGGATATTTTACTGCGCCGATACCGCCATCATCGATAGCTGTCTTACGCCATGCGTTGTGTGAGAACTGAGAGTCGATAGACACACCGATTACCTCAACACCTTTAGCTTGGAAATCGCTCAGGCGCTTATCGAATGCGATCAGCTCTGATGGGCACACGAAAGTGAAGTCGAGTGGGTAGAAAAAGACAACTGCTTTTTTGCCTTTGGTGAACTCTTTCAGGTTGAAGTTATCAACGATTTCGCCATTACCTAGTACGGCAGCGGCAGTAAAATCTGGTGCTTGACGACCTACGAGTACCATATCTCAGCTCCTATTTAATTGTTGTCCTGATAATCAGGTTCCTATATAAGCGAGACAAACTATAGCTAACTTGTTAGATTGAAAAA
>NZ_MUFH01000305.1:0-2810 GCF_001996115.1 Salinivibrio sp. MA427 | reverse complement strand
AATGAAATATAACAACCCCATCAACCCAAATTGTATAGATAACTTGCTGGGTGAACTATGGCTCAATGAGGACTCTTTAGTCTTAGACGTTGGTTGTGGTAATGGTGAATTAATTAAAAGCGTTTTAGAAAAGTTTAACTGTCGGGCGGTAGTCATTGAAATTGATGAAAGGGAGATTGCTAAAGCCAAGGAAAACTTGGAGCCTTATTTAGATAAAGTCACCTTTCATAATGCAGCATTCAAAGATGTGGAACTGCCTAGGGGCGTATTTGATGCGTGCTTTAGCTTAGGCTCTACTCATGCTTTTGGCGATGTTGGTGAAGCTTTAGACCGTGCATTGTCTGACATGAAGGCTCTCATAGCGTCTAATGGCGTAATTGTACTTGGGGATGCGTATTGGCGAAAAGAACCAGATACAGAGTACTTACTCGCAACAGGTATTGACCCGCTAGAGTTACGCTCAAACCTTCAAAACATAGAAGCAGGAAATCAACTAGGCCTTGAATGCGCTTATGTCGTCCATTCTTCTTATCAAGATTGGGATACGTTTGAAAGCTCGTTTTGGCTAGCTGCTGAACGCGAGTTGATGCTAGACCCTGAAAATATAGAGCTATTGGATAAAGTAAAAACGAGACGACATTGGAAAGATGCGTATTTGAGGTGGGGGCGAGAAACAATGGGGTTTGCTCTATACCTATTCATTCACGCTACACCCCAAAGCATCTAAAAAATGAGTCTGAGGCTCTCCCAGTCTGAATAACGCTGTGAGCCTGGCACACTTAGCGCCATGGAGGGCATAACAATATGAGACCGAGTAGATTCAATTTCTCTGCGTTGCTCGTTGGGGCGATGGCAACATTTGTGGGGATTGGCGTGGCGCGGTTCGCCTACACACCAATTATTCCTGCACTCGTAGAAGCCAACTGGTTTACGGCCACGGAAGCGGCATACTTGGGGGCCGCGAATCTGCTCGGCTATCTCGGTGGAGCGATTGGCGCGCACATCCTCTCTGAACGATACAAACTCCGTTATGTGCTTGGGGGCGCTTATATCGCAGTCGCGTTAAGCTTCTTTCTTTGTCTGAGCCCGATCGGCTTCGTGTGGTTCTTTATCTGGCGATTTGTGTCTGGTTTTGCCGGTGCAACCTTGATGGTGGTCGGTCCCTCTCTGGCACTCTCAAGTACGCCTGCTTCACAACGACCAGCTACTGGAGCGATAGTTTTTACCGGTATCGGAATTGGGGCTTTTTTGTCGGCCACCGCAATTCCGTTATTGTTAAATGTAGGGCTTGTTTTAGCCTGGGTTGGGCTCGGGGTACTTGCTGTTGCAGCTGGCCTTATCGCCGATAGGGCGCTCGCAGGCTTGAAATCATTACCAGCTATTCCCCATTCAGGTAATGGGTCAGAGGGCTTAACCGCTGCACAGAAATGGAGCATCGGAATCGTCATGGCGGCGTATGCGATGGACGGAGTCGGCTTTGTTCCCCATACGGTTTTCTGGGTAGATTATCTTGCACGTGAAGTCGGTATGGGGCAGACCATCGCGAGTTTCCAATGGGCTGTTCTGGGTGTCGGTGCTGTTTTCGGACCTTTCATTGCCGGGAGGGCGGCTAAAAAGCTCGGTTGGCACGGGGCTCTGCTGTCAGGGTTTCTGGCAAAGTCCATCGCGACGGCATTACCGGTTATATCGGTATCGATGGCCAGTATTACCGTTTCATCCTTTGTCGTCGGAGCCATGATCCCCGGCATTGTTGCGCTCACAGCAGGACGACTTTCAGAGATTATGGGGCCTGCTGGTCACAAAAAGATATGGGGTATGGCCACCGCCATGTTCGCTGCATTTCAAGCAGCAGGTGGGTACGCTCTGGCATTTGTCTACGCCTTTCTTGGTACCTATGAACCTTTATTCAGCATTGGTGCCGTTATTCTGGCGAGCGGCGTCCTCTTGCTATCAACCCGATATCTTATTGTTCGAAAAGCCACACAGATGGAGAAAAATTGATATGGAACTGTATCTGAACACGACGTCGCCTTATGCAAGAGTTGTCCGAATCTGCGCGATTGAAAAGCAGTTGGATGATGTGAAGCTCATCTGGGTAGATCCTTGGCGGATGACAATGCGTTGCTCACCGCCAATCCGAACGGAAAAATTCCCGTGCTTGTAACGGATAGGGGAGAGACTTTATCAGAATCCCTTCTCATCGCGTCATACTTGGACGGGCTTTCTTCGACGAACAGCTTGCTTGGTGCACCCAACTACACTGATGTCCTTGCTCTCTCGGGGCTTAGTCAGGGCCTTACCGATGCAGCTTTTATGACGGTTATTAATCGGAAGCACTTTGGGAAAGCGAGCGATAGTACAGTACTCGGAGTTCGTCGACAGAATGCCATTATCAGGTGCCTTCAGACGCTGGAGGATAGGGTGAATACTGACGTTATGCAGTCCGACATTAACCTTGGCCAGATTGTTACTGGCGTTGCGCTGAGCTATATCGATTTTCGATTACCGGAGCTGCAATGGGGTGAAAGCCAGCCACTCCTCGCTGACTGGTTAACGAGGTTTTTAGAGCGTGCAAGTGTCAAAGAAACGGCCTTCGCGGTTTAATCCGCATACCCCCATGCACCTAACTTTCCGTCCTATCAATCTTGAAACTGATTTTGCTTATTGCGTGGCTGCACGTCGGGATGCTTTTGTGTGTAGCTTTGGATCCGATGCGGGGTTTGAAGACTTTCTGGCCGGCTATTTTGAACGAGTAAGCGAACGCATGAATCAGCCCGAATGGTTTTATCGGCATATCTTTGTCGATGGAG
>NZ_MUFH01000304.1:0-2866 GCF_001996115.1 Salinivibrio sp. MA427 | reverse complement strand
AATAATGCTTATGGTGTCCAGCTGATGTCTCTTTATTGAGACAGATTTAAAATCGGCCATCTTTATAATAAGGCTTTGTTTGGCAAGTAGTATGACAGACTGGATGTAAGGCAGGTGTTATGGGATTTGATGCAGGGAGTGACAAAACCTTAAGCTCACTCGTGGTGGTCGGTGGCGCTTATGAGCCTTGGCTGGCAACCCTTGAGCAAGCTGGCTGGCATTGTCATCGCTGCTATGATTTGCGTGCTGCGCAGTCATTGTTACAAGATATCGGCCCTTGTATTGGTATTGTTGATCTCAGCCATAACGACTTTAGCCTCAATGGTGTCGCTTCGCTGGTTAACCGTAACAAGCAGGTGCGTTGGTTAGCCTTGGTGAGAGAAAATCAGCTTACTAATGAAGCGATCTGCCAGTTTATTGTCAGTTTCTGTATTGACTACTTCACCTCACCTGTTCCTAATTCGCAACTGATGAGTACCATTGGTCACCAACTCGGTATGCTGCGTCTTGAGCGCCATGTCTGGCCACAACTCGGTGATCACAGTGATATGGGATTAGAGGGAAAGAGCCCGGCGATGAAAAAGTTGCGTGATCAAGTACGTCGTGTCGCGCCAACCGATGTGTCTGTGTTAATCGCCGGCGAGAGCGGTACCGGTAAAGAGCTAGTGGCACAAGCGATTCATCATGCATCTACTCGTGCGAAAGCGCCGTTTGAGTCGGTGAAATGCTCGGCGTTAGCCGATGAGTCGATGCAGCATGCGTTGCTGGGCGATGAAAAGATGCCAGGGAAAATCCGCCAGTGTCATAAAAGCACCTTGTTTTTTGATGAAATTGGCGACTTACCCCTGCACTTACAAGGGCACTTACTGCATTTGCTGCAAGAAGGCACCTTGGATATCACCCATGACCAATATAATCGTGATCTCGATGTGCGCGTGATTGCCTCCACCCATATGGATTTAGAGAAGCGTGTCGCCGAAGGATTATTTCGTGAAGACTTGTATTATCGATTGAATGTGCTGCGTATTAATATGCCGGCGCTCAAAGATCGCCAGTCCGATGTGCCTGAGTTAGCAGAGTATTTTTTGCTTAAGTTTGCACGTCAATATAATACGCAAGCACGAACCTTTTCTGATGAAGCCAAGCGCGTACTGAGCAGTTATTCGTGGCCGGGCAATGTGCGCGAGCTTATCAACCAGGTGAAGCGCGCGGTATTGCTGGCCGATCATCTGGTGATTGATGCTGAGCACTTAGATCTTCCTCGTCAGGGTGATTATAAACAAAGCTTACGTAAAATCCGTGAAGAGTCGGAACGCGATGCGTTAATTGCCGTGCTAGAGGAAAATAAGGGACAAGTATCGGCCGCGGCTAAAGAGCTCGGTGTTTCACGTGCGACCATGTATCGGCTTTTAAATAAACACAATTTGATCCCCGCGCCACGCACGTTTCGTCAATAAACCTTTTGACGTATTTCTATGAAGGTTAATGTACTCAGCCTTGTTTTGAGTGGGGAGCTGGGATCGGAAACAAATAGYCATACAGCCAGTTATAAACAAACGCATAAATCAGATAAAAAATGACGAGCCCAATATCCATGCTCAGAGCTTGCCAAAAGCTCATCGACAACCACCACATGATAAAGGGGATAGTGGCGACCAGAAGCCCAGCCTCAAAAAGTAAAGCATGCAACAGACGCAAGGGGAGGGTTTTGATCACCGAGCCCCGCCGCGCTAACATCGCTTTATCAAAGCCAATGTTGTAGACATAATTCCAGAAGGTGGCGAGAACTGAAAAAATCGCCCCCATCACGCCAAGGTGACCGATCCCAGCCCCAAGGATCCAATTGAGCCCCAAGACCACCAAGATCAAGCCCGTTAGTTCAAAACCGATAGCATGGCGCCATCTATCTGCCTGTGTTCTCATCAAGTTGCCGCGTTAGGTTGGATAATACGGCCAGATTACATGGAATGGACGGCAACGCAACCGAGATAAATGTGATAGTGACTTACTGCGCTGTTGTTTGACGATGTGCGATAAACTCGAAGCYATATTGATATAAACGAAAATAGTTCACTGTATACTCAAATGGCGTGCCATCAACTAATTCACTCACCGATTCAACACGTAAAATAGGTGTGTTTTCTTTGGTATTCAATAGATCAGCGAGCGATATAGAGGTGCTATCTGGCCAAACGCACTGTCGACTTTTGGCGATCTGCATTCCTTTTTGGTGCTCTATATAATCATATTTTGATGTTTGCATGATATCGATACTAAGGTCGGTAAACATGGTAACCGGCAGATAGGTGCATTCTAGAATTTCTGGCTCATCATCGATCAAGCGAAGACGTTGTATCGCATAGATTAATGTGCCTTCCTCAAGATTTAATTTACTAGCAATCGCGTGACTACAAGGACACGTTTCAAACGCAATCACCTTTGAACTTGGGATCTTTCCTTGTGCGGATACTTCTTCGATAAACCCCATTAGTTGAAAGGCATTATGTTGTGCTTTTGGCGCTTTTACATAGCTACCACTGCCTCTCACTCGATAAAGCAGTTCATTATCGACCAATACTTTCATTGCCTTACGTATCGTGACGCGGCTGACATCATAGGTTGCTTGTAGTTCTGCTTCTGTGGGCATCATCGCGCCCGGTGTCAGGGTGCCATCTTTAATCTGCTCAGTGAGTAAATCGGCAATTTGCATGTAGCGAGGTTTCAACATGTCGGCTCCTTTTAGCTGCGCCCCCATCATAACAAACTGTGATCGATAATACATTTAAAGTACATAAATAGATTCTTATCGTGCCCCTGATCAATAAATGACCCCTTGTGTATTTTTAAAGTATCTTTAATGTAATAC
>NZ_MUFH01000303.1:0-2883 GCF_001996115.1 Salinivibrio sp. MA427 | reverse complement strand
GTTTATGGGTTAGTGGTTGCCAATATGTATCCGGATATGGGCATTGAACCGGGCATGTTCGCGATTGCGGGCATGGGCGCTTTGTTCGCCGCGACCGTACGCGCGCCTATCACGGGGATTTTGTTGGTGATTGAGATGACCAATAACTACTATCTGATTTTGCCGCTGATTATTACCACCCTCGGCGCCACCCTTGTTGCACAATTACTTGGCGGCCAACCGATTTATACCGAGTTATTACGTCGCAAAGTGCGTGAGCAAAAGCTGCGGGTTGAGCAACAGCCATAATCACAATCCATATTTGGCAAGGATAGCGGCGGTCGTGCCGCTATCTCTCATGTCCTTCAATGCGGTATTTAGCTGTGCAACTAATCGCTGATGGCGTTGATGAAAGACCAGAAAAACCGAGAAAGACGCAACCGGTTTATCTCCCATACGAACATAAGTAAGCTGGTCTTTTTCGATTATACTTTTGATTCTTCCATAACCTATCATTGCTTTAACACGGTGGCTATTGACCATATTTAGTGCAGCGCGTTGTGTTCTGGTTGTTATAAGCTGCCACTGGTAGCGTTTCGCAATTTCTTCGACTACTTGATCACCAATGACTCCCACAACATATTGGTAATCTTCCGGCTCTAACACATGTGTGTATCCAAAGAGGTAATAGTCTACCGACAACAATGGTTCTCGCGGATATAACGCTTTGGGGATATCTTGATAGGCTAGCCGTGTTCGGCCAAAGTCAGCATCAATAATGCCTTTTTTCAGTGCATTTTCGGCCCGAGCAAGTGGCATCTCTATCCATGTGAGTTCAATACTCGTGTCGATAGCAGTGAATGTCTGCTCCACGATCGCTTTAGTCACCAAAGAAACAGAATCGGTCTCATCGCGATAAGCAATCGTTAGTGTATTTGCCATGACATTCAACGGTAGCCAGCAGGCTACAAGTATCCACCATCTCGTCACATTGCCATCTCAGGTTGCCTTTGGACTCTTAGACATTAGAAGACAGAGGAAGCACCGTCAATGTATGACACGTGACGCTGTCACTCTTTGCTTTTATCATGCCTATTGATTGAATCACCGACATGCTCTTTAGTGACGTTTGCAATATTGATCGCGCGCTGAGGCAGCTCGCGTCCGGCAAGAGAGGAGAGATATAAGGTTTCACTGACCGGTGTCGGTAAGTAATGAGCTTTAATGGCCGCTTGTTGAGCAAAAGCCGCGACAGCATTGGCGGGCAAGACGGTAAAGCCAAGTCCGCGTGCAACGGGTAGTAAGATAAGACTTATTTGGTTAGAAAAACCAGATTGCTTAACGGGGCGTAACTGCGCCGTTTGATATTGCTCGAAGTTCGCCCCAAGTAATAACTCTGCGTGATGCCTAGCATCTGGGTGATCAATGAATCCAAGTTGGCAGAGTGTTTCCCATGTAGGGTCTTTAATATGGCGCGGTGTCACCAGCAATAACGGCTCTTCGCCAATGGGTTCAGACTGAATATTCGGGTCAACTGGACAAGCCGTTGTTAGGCCAATATCAATGGTGTTATTTAAGATAGCCTTGTTAACATCGCCATTTGGCGCAAATCGATAGTTAATCGTAAGGGCAGGATATGTCACCTGAAGATCGAGCAAACGCGTATACAAGCGGAGCCCGACACTTCCCGGCGACATAATGCGTATCTCGCCTTCATAGCCGGGATCGCGACTGATGGTTACAGCAAGATTATCCAACGTTTGTAGCACGTCCTTCCCTTGACGATAGAGTTGTTGTCCTGCCTCGGTCAGCACCACGCCTTTCTTTCCTCGAATGACCAACGTTGAAGATAATGACTCCTCAAGCTTTCGCACGTGCTGGCTTACGCCAGACTGCGTCATATAGCATTTATCAGCGGCCTTAGTAAAAGTGCCAACATCTACCAGGGTGCAAAAGGTTTTCAGCCAAACAGGGTTAACCATAACAAAATGTCATCACAATCATTGCAAACCATAATTTAACATTATGGTTTAGGTGCCTCATGCTTGCAAACAATGAAGACGTAAGCAGAGAGGAACAAATGATGCAGACCCCTTACCCACGTACATTTTCACACATTGGTATTTCCGTCCCTGACTTAGAAAAAGCCGTTGAGTTTTACACGCAGGTGCTTGGTTGGTATCTCATCATGGTGCCTACTGAGATTGTTGAAGACGACAGTGCAATCGGCGAAATGTGCACCGATGTGTTTGGCCAAGGTTGGGAACGTTTTCGCATTGCGCATTTATCGACAGGTGACCGCGTTGGTGTAGAGCTATTTGAGTTTAAGGATCAGCAAAACCCTGACAACAATTTCGAGTATTGGAAAACGGGCGTATTTCACTTCTGCGTGCAAGATCCAAATGTTGAAGCATTAGCCGAGCGTATTATTGAAGCTGGCGGTAAGAAACGGATGGAGAAACCACGCTATTACTATCCTGGAGAGAAGCCCTATCGCATGATCTATATGGAAGACCCATTCGGCAATATCTTGGAGATCTACAGCCACAGCTACGAGCTGATCTACAGCGCAGGAGCATATTAACTCTTCCACCTGCGATAACAGCTTTGGTACTTTCAATAAACAGGCTCAACGTGATTGAGCCTGTTTACTGCTTCAATACGACACCGACCAAACCGTCACTATTCGTAACAAAAAAACAAACGTGATACAGATCACTCAATGAATTAATATCGACCAGGCAAACAGTGTGATATTAGTCACTCTGATTTTTTATTTCACTGTTCTAAAAAAATAAAGAGTGATCTATATCATGAATTAATATCGACCAGGCAAACAGTGTGATATTAGTCACTCTGATTTTTTATTTCACTGTTCTAAAAAAATAAAGAGTGATCTATATC
>NZ_MUFH01000302.1:0-2906 GCF_001996115.1 Salinivibrio sp. MA427 | reverse complement strand
ATACTGGCTTTACTAAAGCAGATGCGCTTCGCATTGCCGCCAAAGTACTGGACTCCGGCAAAGCGCTGACCACCATCTTTATCAGCCAAGCCGACCCTGATTACTACTTTGGTGCGGAAGTGCTGCACGGCATGTTCCCTGACGCAAGAGTGATCACCACACCGGCTGTGCGCGCCACCATTGCAGAAAAACTAGACGGAAAAATGGCATTTTGGACCCCAAAAATGGGTGACAATGCCCCGCAAAATCCCGTGGTGCCCGCAGCTTATACCCGTTCATCATTGACACTGGACGGCCGTAAGATTGAAATTCGCGGCGCGAAAGGCGAGTTGGCTCACCGTCCGTATCTTTGGATCCCAGCCAACAAGGCGATCCTGGGTAACGTCGCCGTGTATGGCAATGTTCACCTGTGGATGGCAGACGCACAATCTGATCACGCACGTGAAGGTTGGGCCGCACAACTACAAGAAATGGCAGCACTGAAACCTGAAATGGTGATCCCAGGCCATATGAAAGCAGGCACGGCACTAAACGCTGACACTATTACCTTTGCCCAGCAGTATTTGCAAGACTTTGCCGAGGCGAAAGCCAACAGCAAAGACAGTGCTGAGCTGATTAAAACCATGCAAGCGAAATATCCGAAAGCGGGTTTGCCGATGGCTTTGGAAATTGGTGCGAAAGTGCACATGGGAGAGATGGAATGGTAAACGTCCACTATATATTTGACCCAATGTGTGGCTGGTGCTTCGGCGCCGCCACCTTGATTGAAAGCCTGAGTAACAACCCTGAGATTAACTTGCAGCTTCATCCAGGTGGTATGCGTGAGCGTGCGCCGATTGAAGACAGCTTTCGTCAACACATTTTGAAGGCAGATCAAACCATTGCCGATCAAACCGGACAGACATTTGGTCAAGCCTATCTTGACCGCGTAGCAAGCGACCAGCCGGTAATTTTGGACTCCTTTATTACCGCGCAAGCTATTCTCGCTGCTCAGCAACTTGATAGTCAGGGCGCAGAGATGCTGAAACGCATCCAGCGTGGCCWTTATCAGCAAGGTCGCTCCGTCTATGATGCTGACACGCTCGCAGAGCTTGCCAGTGAGATGAGGATAGAGGCAGAGGCTTGGCAACAGGCGATGAATCGCGCCGAAAATGACGTGATGCCCGCGGTGAATCAAACCCGTCAATTGATGGCAGCGCATGGCTTGCGCGGTTTTCCATCCATGCTGGTGGAGCAAAACGGCCAATGGCAAGCCATCACAGTGAGCCAGTACTATCGGCGCCCAGACGCTTGGCAGGTACTCTGGCAAACGCTAACTCAGACATAAAGCAAACAAACGAAAACGGCGAGCACCAGGCTCGCCGTTTTTATTGCAATCATTGTATGCGTGCCATTTATTTGGGTGCAGTCAGCGGCACCGGCTTTTTGGGCTCAAAGCCTTCGATGATGCGACGTTCAAGTGGGTGCCCGAGACGTGCTTCAATCATACGCAAGTTTTTGGTGTTGTCTTTTGAGACCAATGAAATCGCTTCGCCTTGAGCACTGGCACGGCCGGTACGGCCAATCCGGTGTACGTACTCGTCGGCCGGAAAGGGTAGATCGTAATTGACCACGCGCTCAAGCGACTCAATATCAATGCCGCGTGCGGCGACACCGGTGGCAATTAAAAATTGGATGTCACCATTTTTAAAGTCTTCCAGCAATTGAGTCCGCACGGCTTGGCTGCGTYCACTATGAAACGCTTCAGCGGCAATGCCCCGTTTTTCCAGCTGGGTAGCGAGTTTGGCGGCGCCGTGTTTGGTTTCGATAAAAATTAACGCCTGCGTCCAGCCATTTTCTTTAATCAAATGGCTAAGCAGTGCGGATTTCTTATCTTTATCGACCGGAATACACCACTGAGTAATATTGTCTTTCGAGGCATCTCGTGCAGCAATACTGATTTCTTTGCCTTCATCACCAATGGTTGCTTTGGCCAGATCACGCACTTTATTAGACAAGGTGGCAGAAAACAGCAGGCATTGCGTGCTTGCCGGTAAGCGATCGAGAATGTTTTGAATTGCATCAATAAAGCCCATATCGAGCATACGATCGGCTTCATCCAGCACCAGCACTTCTACTTCATCTAGATAGACGGCACGTTGGCTGAGTAAATCGCGCAGGCGCCCTGGCGTGGCGACCAAAATGTCGACGCCCTCAATCAAGGCTTGCTTTTGTGCCTGCTCGTCCATGCCGCCAACCATCGCTAAGGTTTTAAGCGCGGTAAACTGCGTATCTTGGCGGGCGCTTTCGGCGACTTGCAAGGCCAACTCTCTTGTTGGAGCAATCACCAATGCGCGAGCGCGCTTTTTGCGTCCCGCTTCACCGGCACACAACTTATCGATAATGGGCCAGATAAAACTTGAGGTTTTCCCGGTACCTGTTTGCGCAGCGGCAATCAGATCATGGCCTTGTTGGATGATCGGAATGGCTTTGGCTTGAATTGGGGTGGGGATGGTATAGCCGCGTTGGGCAATGGCTTGGCAAAGCGGGGCGCTTAACCCCAGTTTTTTAAATGGCATGGCAAACTCAACAAACAATGAACGCGCGCCCACCCATAAAAAGGGTGGAGACACTGAATGGCGTGGAGTCTAGCACGAACCCCACATCCACACGACGTAAAATCTGCTGGTGTCCTGAGTGCAGTCTGTTTTAAGCCGCGTACTTTCTCAGCTCATGCGGGTAAATACGCATGCCGTTTAATGTATTCTCATACACAGCTTGCTCTCGGAGATAAGACCAAGCATGGGCTTCTGTCCCTGTTTGCGCCGCTAACCGGTCGATAACAGCATCAATGTGTCGACCTGCATAGTCTTTGTGAGGGGTAAACAGTTCCTTAATGGCTGATAACATAACACGCTCCTTATGTG
>NZ_MUFH01000301.1:0-2916 GCF_001996115.1 Salinivibrio sp. MA427 | reverse complement strand
GATATGGGCTTTCCGGTGATTTTGGCCAGCATTGTGATTAGCGTGATCCCCGTAATTATTGCTTATCTGGTGGGGGCCTATGTGCTTAAAATGAACCGCGCCTTATTGTTTGGTGCGATTATTGGCGCACGCACCTGTGCCCCGGCGATGGATATGATCAATGAGCACGCGCGCAGTACCATTCCAGCACTGGGCTACGCGGGCACCTATGCGATTGCCAACGTGATCCTGACACTCGCCGGCACCTTAATGATTATTTTGGTGTAAGCCGTCGAAGAGAACGACGTCACGTCAGGCACAATTCAGCCAACAAAACTTATAATCAATGCGTCCAACCATGGGCGCTTTTTTGTTTTAAAGAGGCTTTTATGCAGGTATTGATTATTGAAGATGATTCGATTTTAAGTCATCACCTAAACACTGAGCTCACCGAGCTTGGGCACCATGTTCGCTGTGCCAAGACGGCGAGCGAGGGGCTGTATTTTGCCGATCAATACCCCAACGATATTGCCGTTGTTGATTTGGGCCTACCCGATCAAGATGGGATTAGCTTGATTCGGGACATTCGCGCCAAAGGCTTGCGCCTGCCTATTTTGGTGTTGACCGCACGGGCGAACTGGCAAGACAAAGTCACGGGTCTAGATGCTGGCGCTGATGATTACTTGGTTAAGCCGTTTCAAAAGCCGGAGCTGGTTGCCCGCCTCAATGCCTTGGTGCGCCGAAGTGCTGGTTTTGTCAAACCCACGATTACCGCCGGTGACATTGAGCTCGATTTGTTAGCCAAAGCGGTGACGGTGAACGGCCAGCCACTTGAGTTAACCGCGTTTGAGTATGATTTGTTTGAGTATTTGATGCGTCATAGCCGTGAGGTAATTTCCAAGCAGCGCTTGCTCGATGTGCTTTATCACGATCAAGATGGCGATCCGAACACCATTGAAGTGATGATCAGTCGCCTGCGCAAAAAGCTGCTCCAAAGCGGCCATAGCAACCCGATCTCGACCGTGCGAGGTCAAGGGTATCTTTTTGAAATTCAAGCTGAGTGAATCATGAAACTAGGCCAATTTACCTTGTGTCGTTGTCGACCAAGATTGCGCACCCGAGTGCTTGCGACGTCTATCGGTATCATACTGGTTTTTTCTATCGCCCTAGCCGCTTTAATTAATAAGCTCTATCAACAAAGCTCGATGGCCGCTTATTCTCGCGATCTGGCCTCACAAGTTCCCATGGTCATGGCGCAACTGAGTAAAGATGGATTGATTCGCGCCGATGAGCTCACGGCGTGGATCCAATCGCTGGATCCCTCTAGCAGCGACTATATGTCCGTTCTTTGTACGCGAGATAAACATACGCTTTGGACCTCCCGCGATGTTCGCGCCTTTGATATCGACGATATTTGCGCGCTGTTGCCTGATCTGACCAAAAAACCGCAGTACCTTTCTATTGCGGGCTTTAACGTGGTTGCTCAACGGCTGTCTTCCGATAAGCAACCTGGCGACAGTGATAACCGGCTGTTTGTGCTGCGCAACGTGGATATGCAAAAACAACAGTTAGCTGATTTAGAGACAGAGACCTGGTTTTATATCAGTTTGCTGTTTCTTTCGGCCTCTGCCATGGTAATCGCCGCCTGCCATTGGAGTTTTTCTCCGCTACGCCGATTGGCACGAGAGCTGATTGCGATTACCGAATCACGGCAAAAAACCTTGGACGATGATTATCCTGATGAGCTGCAAGATGTTACCCAAGCGCTTAACCGGATGATCACCCAACGCGAGAAGCAAAAAACGCGCTATCGTCACGCGATGGATGATTTGGCTCACAGTTTAAAAACGCGCTTGTCGGCCACCAACGCCTTGTTAGACGACAATCGCTTATCGCGTGAAGCACTGAACAAACGGATCCTAGAGCAAGTCAGCCAAATGGATGACATGGTGCAGTATCAACTAAAACGTGCGTTGGTGGGGCAATGTGGGTTAAAACGCGAAGATAGCCCACTGTCTGCGCCTATCGATAGCTTGGCCGGGATGTTAGATAAAGCGTATCGCGATAAACCGGTTAAAGTGATCCGCGCATTTGATCAACACGCCTCTTTGCCGATACACCACAGTGATTTGATGGAGTTACTCGGTAACTTGTTAGAAAATGCCTATCGATTCTGCCTTGAGCAAGTGAAAGTGCGCGTAGAGGATCAAGGCGAGGTGTTTCAGCTTATCATTGAAGATGACGGCCCTGGGGTGCCGGAGTGCTATCGAGAGAGCATATTTCAACGCGGCGTGCGCGCCGATCAACTGAACCCGGGCACCGGAATTGGCTTGGCCGTGTGCGATGAAATTATCGCTAGTTACGATGGTAACATTCATGTCACGGACTCGGTATTACAAGGCGCGGCATTTGTGTTGACTATTCCTAAGCGCTAAACGACAAAACGCAGCCTTAACGGGGCTGCGTTTTTTGTTGCGCGCTATCGCGCGTTTTTGTCGCTGGTGCGTTGGCGATATGGGTCGTTAGGGCTTAGTCGCCATCAGGATCGGCCAGCAAATCGTCTTTGGCTGCCATCATATATTGATACATCGACCAGTACGTTAGGCCTGCTGCGACATACAAAGCAATATACCCTAACCACTCAATCCAAGGGGCGCCATGCCACAACAGCATGGTCAGTGCGAACATTTGCGAGCCGGTTTTAAATTTACCTACCCAAGACACCGCGACACTGGCACGTTTACCGATTTCGGCCATCCATTCTCGCAATGCAGAAATAATCACTTCGCGCGCAATCATGGTGGCAGCGGGAATCGTGACCCAAATAGACGCATAGTGCTCGACAATCAACACCATGGCAATCGCCACCATCACTTTGTCCGCAACGGGATCGAGAAATGCGCCAAATCGAGTCGATTGTTTTAAACGGCGTGCTAA
>NZ_MUFH01000300.1:0-2922 GCF_001996115.1 Salinivibrio sp. MA427 | reverse complement strand
CCATTGAAGCGTCCATTACTTATTTATCGCGTGAAATGGCGGCCTTTGACCGTGACTTGAGTTTTTTGCTCACCCGTGTGAATGAACGCTCACGGATTGTGGGGCTTGAGCAAGCACTCGAAGAGCTTTATCAGCGAGTGCCGTCTAATGAAATGCGCAGCTTTGTGATGACCCTCAATCAAAGCTTGCAATACGGCACGTCGATATACGGGGTGCTCACCACCTTGTCGGCGGATATTCGTGAAGTACAACTTTTGCAAGTTGAAGAAAAAATCGGTCAGCTCGCAGCCAAAATGTCGATTCCTTTGATTGTATTTATCATGGTGCCGATTGTGATCCTAATCGCCGCACCGGGCATTATGAGGATGCTAGCCAATGCCTAATCAGGTGAAACCTCGAATCAAACAACCGCGTTGGGCGCTGGTGGCAGCCTATATTTTGGTGCTCTCTGGGTGTGCAGCCAGTCAGCCGCCAGAGCAAAAGACGCTGACCAACGAACAAGTGTTAGAAAGTAGTGGCAATGATCGTGAGATCATTGAGCTCTACAAGCGTGAGTTAAAGCAAAAAGAATCTTCGCAGACACGAATAAAGCTGGTGAAACGTTATCTGTACATCAAAGACTATGACTCGGCGGATTTTTATCTGTCGCCTTTGTTACAAAAGACGGAGCAAGATGGACAGCCTATATCGCAGATAGGCTTACTAGCCGGTAAAGTCGCGATGGGATTAGAGCAATGGCAAACCGCCGCCTTACGCCTGAAAGAAGTACAACAACGGGATCCCAATGACAGTGAGTCGGCCAATTTGCTTGGCATACTGGCTGCACGAGAGGGAGACTTAACAGACGCGCGACAGTGGTTCAATCAAGCACGAAAGAACATGGCCAATGATCGCACCATAAAAAACAACCTCGCATTGATTGATGTACTGGAACAGGACTTGACGGGGGCCCTTCGTCGACTAGAACCATTGCCAGAGCTCAGTGAACTTTCGGATAAAACGCGCATTACCCTGTCGTTAATCTATGCCAAAACCAATCAGCGCTCAGCCTTTGATGCGCTAACATCCAGCATGGAGAGCGAGGAACAAGCCGTACTTTACCAACAATTGCAAGCTTTACCCGTGGCCGATTTGTCCTCTCTTCTTGATGTCGCGCCTCAGGTTAAAGCACCAGAGCAAGAGGGCGTTATTCAATGAGAATAAACACGCCCCATCGCCTAAAGCGAGAATCAGGCGTCGCAACGATTGAATTTGTTGGCGGTTTTTTTGCCTTTTGGTTGATGTGCGCCGCTTGGGTGGAAATGAGCTTTATGTCGTATGTATCTGCCTTGGGGGATTTAGCTATCTCAAGAGCCGCACAACATGCGAAAAAACAACAAACTGAAGATTTTCTGACCGTATTTCAACAAACCCTTAATGATGATAGTAGCCTTTGGCATGCGTTGATCGATGCGAATAATTACCGGATAAGTATCCGTTATGTTAATGAATACAACACCCTTGCCACGATCACTGATGGTTGTGAACCAGACAATGAAGATGACAAAGAAGCTGTATGTGGCGAGCCAGAGAAAGCCCCTATTGCCATTTATAATGTCAGTTATGACTATCAACCCATCTTTAATTTATTTTTGGATAAAAACACCCTTTTTTCCCGTGAAATGATAGTGATACAGGAATACCAACGTGAAACCTTTGCGCTTTAAGTCTCATCAGCAAGGCAACTTTACCGTCGAATTTGCCATCGTCGGGGTTTTCTTCGCGCTGCTGTTGGTGTTCAGTGCCGATATCATCATTAAACTGAGCGTTAAAGGTAAGCTCGAGCGCATGGCTTTTTCTGCAGCCAATATCATTAAAGAGCGCACTGAACTGTTTAGTGAGGACGGCTTTAGAGTGAACGATACTCAAGCTGAAGAAGCTTACACCATCGTCAGAAACTCCCTCACGCGTACCATGAGTAACTTTGACAGTACCAAACTCGGATTTTCGCTTCATGTTCGTCAAGGCGTTGGAGCGACGGATGAAGAGGATCAAAACAAAATTATTAGCCAGTGGTCAGCACCTTCTGGAACCCTGTGCCAGGCAGCGCCGCCGAGTAAAGATCTCAGCTTTACCACCACCTTTGGGCGACCAGCTACCTTATACCAAGTGACCGTGTGCTACGACACCGATAATTGGTACGGCAATCTGATTGGCGAAGACTTCTCGCGCGTATCGTCGCGCGCCGTAGTGATGGGGAGATAGTTTATGCGCTCACAACCAGGTTTTGCTCACTCAGCTCCCGGCTACTACCGTCAGCAACAAGGGCATGCAGCCATTTTATTCGCCTTATTTATTCCAATACTGTTTGGCATTTTTACCCTAGGGACAGATGGGGCGCGTGCGGTGCAGGACAAGGCACGCCTAGAGGAGGCGGCTGAAGTGGCAAGCCTAGCGGTTGCAGGAGCAGGGTCGGATGATAAGACACTGGCCAAGGCTTATATTCAGGACTATTTTCCCTACGCAGAAGTCGACGATAGCGATATTACCATTCGTAAAATAAATTGCGAAAACAACGCGTCGTGCCAAGACTCAGAGCAGCGTTTTTTTGAGTATCAAGTCTCAGCCAAAATTCACCAACCCACATGGTTTCCGGGCAATGAGACCATTGTTGGTTTTGGTGAGAACTATGATGTGGCAAGCGGTGCGGTAAGTAGGAAATACCATGCAGAAACGGTTGATGTAGTTTTGGCGGCAGACTTCTCTGGCTCGATGGCCTGGCCATGGAGTGGGGAGAATGGAACTGGTGAGATTCGTTATAGAATGATGAAAGAAATTATCAGTGAAATAGCGTCTGAACTAGATAATTTCAATGACTACGTTAAAGGAGAAAATAAAAATAGATTAGCGATAACTGGTTTTGATAACTTTACCCAAAAATTA
>NZ_MUFH01000030.1:0-15470 GCF_001996115.1 Salinivibrio sp. MA427 | reverse complement strand
AACCATGCGTTTAGGGGCGTTAGCGGCAATCACGTCAAATTGACGCTGTTTAGCTAGCTCGATCAACGGGCGATAGCTGCCATTGTAGTTGTCCCATGCATTGGCTCGACGCTTAAGCGTGTCTTCGCCAATGTCGCCGGCAAGGTATTGATTCACCACTGGCTGGGCATCACGGCTGAATTGCTCCATGGAAAGCGCGACAGAATGACGTGAGGCAAGTTGGTTGAGCAACTCGGTTTGAAAACGGTGCACCCCAGGATGGCTGTGCCATTCACCGATCAGAACAATATCCGCTTTTTCGACGTTGTCAGCCACTTGAGTCAAGCTAAGTGACTGCCCTTGGGCGGTGGTCACTTGATAATCAAATAAGGTATTGATAGACGCCGATGTCGGTTGCGATGCCGCTGCGACACTGACGGGGCTTAGTACTAAGCTGGCCGCCAATAGCCACTGAGTGGCACGCAGTGGCAAAAAGCGCAGTTGCAAAAAGCGGTCAATCACGCCCTTTTTTGTCCATGGTGAGCTAGTGTGCATCACGCTTCTCCTTTGGCCGAGTCAATCTCTGTGTGATGACGATACACACGCAAGGTAAAGTCGGCTTCACAGTGAAAGCCGTTGGCATTGGCTAACGTTTCACGCCATTCATCGGAGGCGCGCCAGGCAAGCGGTGTCATCTGCAGCAGGGTGAGGGCTTGCTCGCCTGCTAATGTCATCGGGTAATGCAGTGAGCGCTCACTTTCAAGCTGGAAACCGGGCAGGGCCTCTGCTGGCGTTTCGTGTAACCGGACCTCATCATAGATACCCGCCTTAAGCTGAAATAGATGACGTGGACCTGGCGTGACGGTGACAACAACGCCACCGGGCTTGATAACACGATCAAGCTCGTCGCCATTGCAGGGCGCATAAATACGCACCACACCGTCAAGGCTGTTGTCGGCAAACGGCAAGCGTTGTGATGAGGCGACCGAAAACTGACATTGTGGATACCATTTCGCGGCATAGCGCACGGCGATTTTGGCGATATCCAGCCCATAAATAGACCACTGTTGTGCGGCTGTCTGATCAGCGATGGCATGGGTGTAATACCCTTCACCACAGCCCACATCCAAGATCGTCTGGTGCTCGCCATTCAGTGCCTGGGTGAGGGCATCAATCATCGCTTGGCGCATGGGTGCATAATGGCCAGCGTTTAAAAATGCGCGGCGGGCTTGAGTCATGGCTTTATTGTCGCCCGGATCTTTGGAGCGTTTAAATTGCACCGGTAATAGGTTGAGGTAGCCCTCTTTGGCGCGATCAAATTGATGATTGGCAGCGCAATAAGCACCACGTGGCTTGGCTTGCAGGGGCTGTTGGCATAGCGGGCATCGATAAATCATGGCAGAGTCTGTGTCTTGTCTTTGATGCGCTTAAGGGTACGGGCTTGTGTGACGTTCGACAAGTTTGCGCCGTGAGAAATCAAAAAGCCGCCCACAAGGACGGCTGCATTGTTACCTTTTCCGTTTCACTAGGCGGCGAGGATCTTTTCGATCTCGGTTAGGCTTAAGTGAAATTGACGCGGGCACTGACGCCAAACGTCGAGCATACGACGGTATTTGTCACGCATTGGCATTTGACTGTTAAAGCAGTGCTCTCCTTGATCGAACTGCGGATAGAGCCCTTCAGTATCGACTAAAAAGCGCACATAATGCACCAAAGCCCCTTCGGTTGCTGCGTCAAAGCCCCAGAACTGCACGCGACGTGGCGATAATGCCGCTTGGTTGGTATCGTCAAGGAGGTGATAAGAGGCCTGCATCGCATGGTGCATTTCCATGATATCAATCACTTCGCGGCATTGGGTTTCGCAGAGTGCTTCAAACTGGCTGATCACCTCGGCCATTTGCAACGCGTAGCCGCGCTCAATGATGGTTTGTAGGCGACGGTACTTTTCGCCATTAGAGGGATCGAGGTGGCACATTAACTGGTACTGGTTAGATAAAATTAAACGTTGTGCAGGGGTCATATCCATTGCGGTTGGCCTCTTAACTCTCGAAGTTACAATAGTCGTTCATCAAACGATGAGGGTATGGACAGAGATTAGCAGCTCTTTATCGCTGAAATCTTGATCTGAGCTATGTCCGTAGCACGTTTTTCACCCGCATAAGGGATTGGGTAAAAGATCGTTCATGAAGGGGACGTTATGTTTGAGTGGGCTGATGTCAGTGGTTGGCAATGGATRGGTTGGTTAGGCTGGGCAGGGGTATTATATGGAACCTATCCACGTGAGTTTTTTCCTAAACTGCGCCAGGAAGTGGGTTATCAGCATTTAGCGTTTTCATCGGCGGTGGTGCTGTTTGCGCTTTGGGCGTTGCAGGCGGGGATCAAAGAGGGGCTCGATATCCACTTTCTGGGCGTGACTACGTTAGCCTTATGCCATGGTTGGCGCATTGCCATTTGGATTACCACCGTGCCGTTGGCACTGATGGGGCTTTTTGGTTTTGTCCCCGTCGCTGATATGGGGATGACGGCGCTTACCACGGCGATGCTGCCTATTGTATTCAGTTATGCGATTTTTGCGCTGAGCTACCAGTATTTAACCCGCCACCTTTTTATCTATATTTTTATTGCGGCGTTTATCGGTGCGGCGCTGACCATTGTGTTCCAGTTATCGGTGACCTCGCTCTGGTATTGGGCTGCCGATCGTCACAGCTGGCATGAAATTGTGCATAACTACCTGCAAATTGCGCTATTGATGTGGTTCCCCGAAGCGCTGCTTAACGGCATGGCGGTGACGGTGATGGCGGTGTATCGCCCCCATTGGTTACGCACCTTTTATGACAGAGAGTATYTGTCGCCAGAGCGTTGATGGCACACCGCTTGGGTATTAATGGATTCTATCCATTAAATTTTCTTATTGAGACCAATAAAAACGTTCGCTGTATTTATCTCAAATAATGGCACATATTAGCGGCCCCGGCCGTCCGTGCCACTTATCTGAGAATTGAACGAACTGTCATGAATAATCTATCCTCTGCACAAAATGGCAGCGGCATGGCCCTGTCTGTGTTTCCATGGGTGCCATTAGTGAGCTTAACGGCATTTGCGGTCGCGAGTGGCTATTTGATGAGCTTGATTCCATTGGCGTTAATGCCGCTTGGGATGCCGGCTGAACTGGCCGCCTGGCTGGCGAGTGCCTTTTATGCAGGATTATTGTTTGGTGCTTTGTGGAGTGCACGTATCGTCGCGCGGATGGGGCATCGACAGGCATTAGTGCTGTTTATGAGTGTGCTGCTGCTGTCTATTGCCGCGATGGCAACGATCAAAGCGCAGGGGATATGGTTAGTGTCACGATTTGTGGCCGGTATTGCGGTCGCAGGGGTGTTTGTCGCGATTGAATCATGGTTATTGATCGCCGATTCAGAGCGTCAACGGGCTAAGCGTTTAGGCTTTTATATGGCCGCTTTATATGGTGGTAATGCCTTGGGTCAGCTGGGCGTCGGTTATGTCGGTGTGACAGGTGCTCAGCCGTATTGGTTGATCGGTAGTTTGGTCACGGCGGCGATTATCGTGCCCTTATTTATGCGCCATGGTGAGCCGTCGCAAGCGATGATGGGCCCTATTGAGCACACAGGCACCTTAAGAGCCATTCGTAAAGCTGCCTATATCGCCTGCATTGTGTCGGGGCTCACCTTAGGCGCGATCTATGGTCTATTACCCCTTTATCTTGCTGAACGTGTTGACGATCATCAACAGATTGGAGCAATGATGGCGTTAGTCATTGTTGGCGGCATGGGCGTTCAGCCGTTATTAGGTGCAATCTCGACCAGAGTGAATCGAGTCCTGTTGATGTTCTATTTCTGTGTGGTGGGATTGCTTGCCGTAGCCATCATTATACTTGCTAACAGCAACGGGTGGCTTGGCGTCGGGCTCGTGATGCTTGGTGGCGCCGTGTTTGCCATTTATCCCATTGCGATTGCTTATGCGTGTGCCTCGCTGGCGCCGGGGAAAATTGTCGCGGCTACTGAGGCGCTTCTACTCGCGTACAGTATTGGATCCGTCAGTGGTCCGGTATTGGCGCATCAAGCATTTTCTGGTGAGCAAGGGTTGATGATGTACTTGGCCAGTTGCTTGCTTAGTACGGCGGTATATATGTGGATCGCTTATCTGAGAGGGCGTCGGAAAATGCCTAACTTGAGTGCCGCCTGACAACGTTGGGGAGCTAACACGACACGCGGAAGCTAACACGACACGCCTCAGAACCGTTCTGAGGCGTGTTTTTAGTTTTGGTTAGGCGCTAACAAGTCCTTCTTTTGCATCGGCAGGGAGAATATCCATGGCGTTGCCGTATAACGGTGCCAAAGCTCGAACCACATCTGAGCGGCTGATGACGCCAACCAAGATGTTGTCTTTCATGACAGGATAAACGTGCGGTCTAGACAGTGTTTGTGTTTTCGCGCGCTCTAGTGCGGATTGGGTGGTAAAGCGCGTGGCAATGCCCGCATCACTGACCGGATACAGCACTTGGTTGTCAATGCTCATGTACTGCGCCAGTTCAATCACGGATTGGTCTGCCTCAACGGTCTGCACCTCCGTGCGCATTAAATCTTCGACTTTGGTGTCCATGTCGGGTTGGTAATCGTTCCACCATAAATCAACAAAGACATCTTGCACCGAGAAAAAGCCAACCAATTCATTTTGTTTATCGACGACAGGCGCACCTTGCAACTGATAGCGGTTGAGTTGCTCTAATGCATCGGCCACAAACTGGTGGCTTTGCAAGGCACAGTGGGCAGGCTTCATGTTTTTTTCAATGGTTAAGGTTTCTTGGGTCATAGTGGGTCTCTCAGAATAATTCGCAGACGGTAGCGTCAATGAAGAAATTTGCGCTGTTTTATTTTCTCTCTCAGGGTTAATAATCAGCCAGTAGCCCATGCCGACAAGGCCAGCGCCGCCGACAATATTGCCGAGCGTGACGGGGATTAAATTGGCACTGATAAACTGGATCAGGTTAAGGTCATTGAAGGCAGCCGGTGAACTCCCTACTGCTTGCCAAAAACTGTCGGGCGCGAAAGTAGCAATGCTCATCCCCAGTGGCACCATGAACATATTGGCGACACTGTGCTCAAAGCCGGTGCTGACAAACATGGCCACGGGAAGAATCACCATCACTGCTTTGGTCAGTGGATTTTGCGACGTGAAGGTCATCCAAATTGCCAGACAAACCAGCAAGTTACACAACACCCCTAACGCAAAGGCTTGTATCCAACTGTGATGTAGCTTGTGTTGGGCCACGTGTAATGCGTTTAATCCCCATTGCCCATCGTCAAGTTGGTATAGCCCTGCCACCATCACGATAAACACCAACAGTAGGGCACCGCACAAGTTGCCGAAATACACTCTTGCCCAGGTATAGAGCAGGCCGCGGGTGGAGATCTTGCCATTGGCACGCGCCAGCATAGACAACACTGTGCTGGTAAATAGCTCTGCACCGCCAAGCACCACCAATATTAAGCCCATGCTAAAGGCAAGCCCGCCCATCAACCGGGTCATTCCCCAGCCGGCGTTACTGCCCGTGGTTACCGTGAGGTAGAACACGAAAGCGAGTCCGATAAATAAGCCGGCCATCATGGCTAGCCCAATCGCCATCCGGGTCGATTTATGGGTTTTACTCTCTGCATAGGCTTCAGCGTTGGCAAGCAATGCAGCGGGGCCCTCCGTTTTAATTGGGGTAGGACTTACCATGCGTTGTCTCCTCTGTCGGCATTATTTGCCCGAGGGGAAAGACAGATCAACATACAGGTTGTACTCCTTTTTAGACGTAATGTGAATAAAACCAGCCTATTCTTCTCTCTATCAGGAGTAAAATTGATATTACTTAGGGTAAGAATCATAAAAATTGATAGGGTATTGCCATTAAAGCCAGACAGTAAGGAGCCTGGATGCGGTACTCATTGAAACAGTTGGCTGTGTTTGAAGCGATCGCCGCGACCGGCAGTGTAAGCCGAGCGGCCGACCAGTTAGCGTTGACGCAGTCGGCTACCAGTATGGCCCTGTCGCAGCTAGAAAAGTTGTTAGGGCGGCCATTATTCGAGCGGCAAGGCAAGCAAATGCAGCTCACCTACTGGGGAGCCTGGTTGCGACCCAAAGCACGCCAACTCTTGTTTGATGCGCAACAGATTGAGGCAGGGTTTGATGGACAGCACATTATCAGTGGCGATATTGCCTTAATTGCCAGTCAAACCGCAGCAGAACACCTTATTCCAGACCTTATCAGTATTATTGATAGTGATTTCCCCGAGCTGCGAATCGACTTTACCGTGAAAAACACCGAGAAAGTCATTGATAGTGTGCGCCGTTATCAGCACGACTTGGGGATCATTGAGGGGCGTTGCGATGATAGCCGCTTAAAGCAGCAGGTATGGTGCCATGACCACCTTGTGGTCGTGGCGGGCAAGCACCATCCTTATGCGCAGCGTGATCAGGTAAGCTTGGCGCAACTTGAACAAGCGCAGTGGGTATTGCGAGAGCCGGGTGCCGGGACACGACATAGTTTTGATAGTGCGATTCATGGCGTTATCGAAGATCTTGATGTGCGGCGAGAATATGAGCAGGTGCCTGTGTTGCGTACTTTGGTGGCTAACTCCAATTACCTAAGCTGCTTGCCCTATTTAGATGTTGAAAAGTGGATTGAACGCGAGGAGCTGGTGGCGCTGAACGTGCCGGAGCTCAATATGCGTCGGACACTGTCTTTTATCTGGCGAGCGGATGGCGCAGATAACCCTTTGCGTGACTGTATTATTCGTGAAGCCATTAGGATGACCAAAGCCCGCCGGCGCGAGATGTAAGTCGCGAGACAGAGGTATAACGACGTGAAAAAAGTATAAAGACGCGAAAAAAAGCCGGCCACAAGGTGACCGGCTGATGGGTGGTGCGCAGAGGTGCGTCGGATTAATACATGACGTTATGACCATAACTGGCAATAATGTTTTTGACGTTATCCATCATTTCTTTTGATGGCGTGCCCACGTCTTTTAACTCATATTCGTAACCCAGCGCTTCCCATTTATGTTCACCAAGCTGGTGATAGGGGAGTAATTCCACCTTTTCGATATTGTCCATGCCTTTAATAAACTGACCTAGGCGGTGCGCGGAATCATCGTCATCCGTATAGCCGGGCACCACGACGTAACGAATCCAGGTTTTTTGTCCAATTTTGTGCAAGTAGTTGGCAAAATCGAGCGTGCGGCGATTCGATACGCCTACTAAGTCTTCATGAACCTCATCATTGAGCTGTTTTAGATCCAGCATGACCAAATCGGTTGCATCAAGCACTTCATCAATCACGGGCGTGTGCTTACGGATATAGCCGTTGGTGTCTAAGCAGGTATGAATACCTTTGGCTTGCGCGGCCTGGAAAAAGTCTCGGACAAACTCTGGCTGTAACATAGCTTCGCCGCCCGATGCGGTGACCCCACCGCCTGATGCGGTGATGAAGTGGCGATAGGCCAATACATCTTTCATGATCTCATCGACAGTGACTTCTTTCCCGCCGTGAGTGTCCCAAGTATCGCGATTATGGCAATACTTACACCGCATCAAGCAGCCTTGCATAAAGACAATAAAACGTATCCCAGGGCCATCTACGGTCCCACAAGATTCAAAGGAATGGATGCGACCAATTGCCGACATAACTGTCTCCAGACTGCGAATTGCGATACTGTCATTTTATTACAAAAACCGGCCTCAACGTAAGGAAATTCCCCTCTTTTTCGCACTCTCTTTGTGAACGTTGCTGTGGTGTTACACCTCTGTCTTTGGGTTGATCACAGTTCCAGTTTTCTATGCCAGCACAATGAGAGCTAATCCAGATAATCTCCATGTTGTTTTTGTGTCTTCTGGCCTTTTTGTCCAAACTAACGTGCGACATGCAGAGTTACCCATATATGGCCTTTCAGGCTGCATGTGAGCTTAATAGAGCCGAGTATCAGGCTAGGATCAACAGCAAACGCTAGGGTATATAATGAAAAAAATCAGTGATCTGAGAGTGAAAAATAAGCTTGTTGCGCTCATGTTGATAGCCATTGCATTGCTGGTTGCGATCAGTATGTTCACTATCCAAAAAGAGCGTGATCAAGCTTATGCTGAGCGAACCGCTTCGCTAAGGGCCAATATAGAAGTGGCGCAAAGTGTGGTGAATTATTACCGCCAGCAGGCATCAAGAATCGGCGAAGAGGAAGCCAAAACGCAAGCGATCGCGCAACTGAACCAGCTTCGTTATGACGGCGATAACTATTTTTGGGTGCTCAAGCCTGATCTCACGATTGTTAACCACCCGATAAAGCCCAAGTTGAATGGCACCAGTGCGAACAGTTTGACCGATGGCGACGGCAAGCACCATTGGCGAGAAATGGTAACAGTGAGCAAAGGGTCACAAGGCGGTGTGTTGGATTATACTTGGCGCTCACCGGAAGGTGAGATGAAGCCCAAAATCTCTTATGTGAAACGCGTAAATGGTTGGAACTGGATTATTGGCTCGGGCACTCATGTGAGCGATATTGAAGCGCAGTTTATCCAGTCAGCGTGGCAAATTGGCGGATTAACGCTTATCGCGGGGGTGATCCTGTTAGTTTGTGGTGCGTTTGTCAGTCGCGACATCGTTGTGCCGTTAGATGAATTGGTCGAAAAGTTTGATCGGATTGCGGGTGGGGACTTACGCATTGAGTGCGGCTATACCCGTCATGATGAAATCGGTAAATTGGCGCGGCGTATGGATACAGCCATGGGGAGTGTTCGTGAAGCCATGCGTGTTGCCCATGATGAGGCGAAGCAGTCTTCTACCATGGCGTCGTCGATTGCATCAGCGAGTGAGCAGAGTGCACAAAGTATTCAATCTCAGCGCGCGCAACTCGAGCAACTGGCAACGGCGATGAACGAAATGACAGCAACTGTCGCTGATGTCGCGGATCACGCAGAACAAACTGCGCAAGCCACGAATGATATTTCCTCGATGGCGGAAGATAGCAATCATAAATTGGATAGCACGGTAGCCAGTATCCGTGAAGTTGCCGAACGTATCGCTGGGGCAGATAAATTGGTCAATCAGGTCAAGCAAGGCGTGATGGAGATCAGTGATGTCGCGACGGTTATTCAAGGGATCTCTGAGCAGACCAATCTATTGGCCCTAAACGCGGCGATTGAGGCGGCACGTGCCGGTGAGCAAGGTCGTGGCTTTGCGGTGGTGGCCGATGAAGTACGCTCGCTGGCGCAAGGTACGCAAAAATCAACCACGCAAATCCAAGGCACGATAGAAGCGCTGACCAATAACGCGATTGAAGCGGCAGAGGCGATGAAATCAAGCCATACGTCCAGTGAAGCGAGTGTAGAAACCGCGCTTGAAACTCAGCAGCAGCTTAAAGATATGGTGAGTGCGCTACATGGCTCTAACGATCGCGTGGTACAGATTGCGGCGGCGGCCGAAGAGCAGGGGACGGTGTCTGAAGAAATGAACCAAAACGTCAGCAACATTCATAACTCAGCGAACGAAGTCAGTGGGGCGGCTTCTCACCTGGCAGAGCAAAGCCAGCTGTTGGCAGATTCTGCACGAGAGTTGGATAGACAACTGGATCATTTTGAAGTGTAACCCAAATAAAAACCGCCAGCATTTGCCGGCGGTTTTTTTATTAGCGTATCGCGTACGCTTTATCGCTACATCTTACAGTGAAGACGTGAAGGTACGTGTAATGACGTCTTGTTGCTGCTCTTTAGTCAGCGAGTTAAAACGTACCGCGTAACCAGAAACACGGATAGTCAGCTGAGGATAGTTCTCAGGGTTTTCCATCGCGTCTAGTAGCATTTCACGGTTCATCACGTTCACGTTCAGGTGCTGGCCGCCTTCTTGACCGCTTTCATGGTGGAAGTAACCATCCATTAAGCCCGCCAAGTTCGCGCGTTGGGTGTTTTCGTCTTTACCCAAAGCATTTGGCACAATAGAGAAGGTATAAGAAATACCGTCTTTAGCGTGAGCAAATGGCAGTTTACCGACAGAGGTCAGTGACGCAACCGCACCTTTCTCATCACGGCCGTGCATTGGGTTCGCACCTGGACCAAATGGCATACCCGCTTTACGACCATCTGGCGTATTACCGGTTTTCTTACCGTATACCACGTTTGAGGTGATCGTTAGGATAGACTGAGTCGGAACCGCATCACGGTAAGTTCTCAGTGAGCGGATTTTGTTCATGAAGCGTTCAACCAGGTCACAGGCAATCGCATCAACACGCTCATCGTTGTTACCAAACGCTGGGTATTCACCTTCGATATCAAAGTCGATAGCAATACCGTCTTCGTCACGAACTGGCTTCACTTTTGCGTACTTGATTGCGGCCAATGAGTCAGCAGCAACCGATAGACCCGCAATACCACAGGCCATGGTGCGATAAACATCACGATCGTGGAAAGCCATCAATGCCGCTTCATAGCTGTACTTGTCATGCATGAAGTGGATGCTGTTCAGCGCAGTCACGTACTGTTTCGCTAACCAATCCATCAGGTGATCCATGCGGTCCATGACTTTGTCATAGTCTAGCACTTCGTCAGTCATCGCTGGATGCTCTGGTGCAACTTGGATTTTCAGCTTCTCGTCAATACCACCGTTGATGGTATAAAGGAGCGTTTTAGCCAAGTTGGCACGGGCGCCAAAGAACTGCATTTGCTTACCAACGATCATCGGTGATACGCAACAAGCGATCGCGTAGTCGTCAGATTCAAAGTCAGTGCGCATCAGATCGTCGTTCTCGTACTGGATAGACGAGGTATCGATAGACACTTTGGCACAGAACTTTTTGAAGCCTTCAGGCAGTTGCTCAGACCAAAGCACTGTGATGTTTGGCTCTGGGCTTGGGCCCATGGTGTACAGGCTGTTAAGGAAACGGAAGCTGGTACGAGAAACCAGAGTACGTCCGTCTAGGCCCATACCGGCAACAGATTCGGTGGCCCAAATTGGGTCGCCAGAGAAGAGATCATCATACTCAGGCGTACGCAGGAAGCGTACCATACGCAGTTTCATGACGAAGTGGTCAATCAGCTCTTGCGCTTGTTCTTCTGTGAGTTTACCGGCTTCAACATCACGCTGTAGGTAGATATCAAGGAAGGTAGACGTACGACCGAGCGACATTGCCGCGCCGTTTTGTGTTTTAACCGCACCCAGGTAACCGAAATAGGTCCACTGAATCGCTTCTTTTGCGTTTTCTGCTGGGCGAGAAATATCACAGCCGTAAGAAGCTGCCATTTTTTTCAATTGGCCCAACGCGCGGTGTTGCTCTGCAATTTCTTCACGCAGTTGCATGGTCATTTGCAGATCTTCGCCGCTTTCAAATTTCTCTTGTAGAGAATCGAATTGCGCTTTTTTGTCCGCCATCAGGAAGTCGATGCCGTATAAAGCAACGCGACGGTAGTCACCGATGATACGGCCACGGCCATAAGCATCAGGTAGACCTGTCAAAATGCCTGACTTACGACACTTGAGGATGTCAGGGGTGTAAATATCGAAAACCCCTTGGTTGTGAGTCTTACGATGTTCGGTGAAGGTTTTCTTTACTTGTGGATCCAGTTCGCGGCCGTATGCGTCACACGAACTTTGAACCATACGAATACCGCCATTAGGCAGCATAGCGCGTTTTAGCGGTGCGTCGGTCTGTAGACCAACAATCTGCTCCAGATCTTTCTCAATGTAGCCGGCATCATGAGAGGTCAGGGTAGAAACCACAGACGTATCAAAATCAACCGGGGCATGCGTCGCGTTTTCTTGCTTGATGCCTTCCATCACGCGCGCCCACAGTTGGCGAGTCGCGTCAGTTGGCTCAGAAACTAGGAATGATTCGTCACCCTCATAAGGGGTATAGTTTTTTTGGATGAAGTCGCGAACGTCAACGGCTTTGCTCCAGTTACCTTCAACAAATCCTTCCCATGCATTGGAATTGTGCTCAGACATGTTGCACCTACCTGTTCTCTTTTCAAAAAGACATGTGTTGGGACCAAGGCCAGTCATAGTGTTGTGTCAGTATGGCTGACGCTGTGACCCATCGATTTATCCGGATGCCCCGCCCGAAAGCGGGGCCGTGTTATTACAATAAAGGTGGAATGCCGGGAATCATTCCGACTGCCAACATAGCAGCCACACAAATGATCACTGTGGCGGTTGGAATCACCAGACGATCGATGGTCGATAGCGTACCAGGACGCTCTTTATCACCGATAAGACCGTTGTTGTCCAAGAGCATAGTGACTGCCCAACCAAAGACTGGGTTAACAGCCATGGAGGCGAAAATACAAATACCGGCTGATTGGCTAGACTTCGCGTCTTTAACCATTTGCATCCCTGCTTCAAGAAGCGGCAGGAACACTCCTGATAATAGTGCAATGGTCATCACCGGTGGCCAGGTTGCTACATCCATTGGATAACCAATCAAGGCAACCGCAATACATAACAGACCGAGGACAATGGCCCCGCCAGGAATCGGGCGACGAGCAATCGCTGCAGGAATCATATAAGTGCCCCATGAGGATGTGATATTACCCCCACCGACTGATGCCCCAACGATTTGGCGGATAGAACACCCTGTCATGGTGTCATCCACGTCCATCAATACCTTTTCGGCCTTTTTCGGGTAATTAAGTTCCTGGAAAATACGGTGACCAAGAAAGTCTGGCGACCACATCGCTACCGCGAGCAGAGCAAATGGTAGTGACGCAAGAAAGTGCGATAGGGTTGGTAAGCCCATTTGCCAACCTTGCTCGGTTGATCCCCACCAGTAAATCGGGTTTAGGTTTGGCACACCCGGTTGTGTCACAAACTCTAGTGATGAGCCGGCACCTAATGCGGTAGCAATCAATCCACCGGTAACGGCACAGACAGGAATCGCTAACCAGCGTTTACCAATGCGAGCCAAAAAGGCATAAATCACAATGGATACGGCCAGAATGACAATGGATATATAGCCCATATCAATGGCAGCACCCCAGGCTAGCAGGCTCTCAATTTGACCTTTTGCCCCGCCAAAGCCCAAGAAAATCAGCAAGCCACCCGCTACCCCTTGGCTGGTTAGGTTCACTAATTTAGACCCGCCTTTGACATAACTGAGTATCAAGCCAAAGGCACCGATTAGGATCCCCAAGGCGAGAGGATGTGCGCCGGCGAGCGCGATGGTCCCGACAAGCGGGATCATTGGCCCATGGTTACCGGCCAGGTTAGCGCGTGGATTGATAAATCCGCATAAAAGGACACAAAAAAGGAGTGCGGGGATAAGCATTTCAACCCGCGCGACCTCAACAGCAAACGCTTTACCTAAAGTCACATGATCCCACGCGGCGGTTAGCCCCTCAGCCCATGACATCATCACTGCAGAATACATAGCGATAATGCCGATGGTACCGGCCAGCGCGGGAACAAGATCCTCAATTTCAAAACGGAAGTCACGGCCAGGCAGGTTCAAGCCCCAACGGCGCGGACGCATAATTTGTAGTTCGTGATTCAGGTAGTCAGCCCGGGAGGCAAATGAAGAAGCCGGCTTGTGCTTCTTTTGGTATTCGCTCTTTTCTTCGTGACTCACACTGCGGTCTTGAGCATGTGTTGCCATAATTTCCTCGTCGTACAGAAAGCAAACGCTTTCGAAACAGTGGCTTAGCCAGTCTTTGTGTGTTGTTAACGCTGGCCTTATGGCCGTGTTCTGTTTCGTTATCAGCATGCTAACAACAGGGTGGGCGTAGAATGTTGACTTAGATCATTACCGTGTAATTTTTTTACGTGCTACGCCCACTTATGCCAAGGTTTTTACCGCTGTATTGGCCTTCTTTTGCCATCAAATCAGTCGTTGTGTAATTTAATTACTAATCGAGGCGCCAAATATGTGCTACAAAACAGCAAGATAAAGTCGTTACGTGTAAAGCGGGCGTGGTGACATCTTGAATCTGTGTCAATAAATAAAGACAGTCACTGCGCGCTCGCTGTAGTGAATAAAAAAGATAGGTTATAGTCGATATATTGTCCTCTAAAAATGGGTCCTTATGGTGCGCCGATTGTTCCGCCTTGTTGTGTGTCATCCAACGCCGATGTGTGTCTTCCGTGGCCTGATTTTGAGCCTGGTATTGTCCAGTCCATTAATGGCGGCACCGGCCGTGGATATAGGCACGGTGAGCGCTGCGATACAAAACGGCGACTATCAGCAAGCCGTGTCGCAGGCTGAAGAAGCCTTGGCACACTCGGAAGAGCAGGCGTTTACAGCGTCTGAGCGTGCTGAGCTGCACCGCTTGCGGGCCATTGCCTACT
Source organism: Salinivibrio sp. MA427 (assembly GCF_001996115.1). Classification (NCBI taxonomy): domain Bacteria; kingdom Pseudomonadati; phylum Pseudomonadota; class Gammaproteobacteria; order Vibrionales; family Vibrionaceae; genus Salinivibrio; species Salinivibrio sp. MA427. The sequence goes on along the minus strand of NZ_MUFH01000030.1, from coordinate 1,171 downwards.
TGTACCTTGATCAGCGCGCTGAAGCGTATCGCGCATATCGTCAGGCACTGACACTTAACGGACTGAGTAAGGAGAGTGAAGCGGACGCCTTGACGGCGGTGATTAGTTTGGCGTTTCGTGTTGAGCAGTATGAGGAAGTCCTCAACTATGCTCGCCAACTCCGCGAGAAGCATACACTGCAGCCAACCTCTGCCCGTTTCGCGATGCAAGCCGCTTATGCGCTATCGCGTTTCGATGTGGCGATTGAGTATGCGCGCCAGCTGCAAAAACTCGGTGCGGAGGATGCCTTTATTCTACAAACCAAAGGACTCAGTGAGATGGCGCTATCACGCTTTGAGGCGGCGGCAGCGACATTCGATAAGCTGGTCAATCAGCCCGATGTGGCTGCTCGTTGGTTAGAGCAGGCCGCACGCGCCCACGCCAAAGCTGGCTCACACCAAACGGCACGCCAATATTTAGCGCGTGCCAATGCCGACATTTCCGTTTACCGCACTATCTCGGCCGCGCTGTTAGAACAAGAGGCCGCGCAACAGGCGTTGCGGTATTGGCAGCAGGGTTTACAACAGTTAACCCGACTGCCGACCAGAAATGAACAGCYTTTTTTGGTTCAGTGTCTKATAAAAACAGACCAGCGTGTGGCAGCGCTAAACCGGATCAGTGAAGTGAACCTGAGCGCGCCAGATAAGCAAACCCTCAAACTTCAGGTGATGCTTGCGTATCAGCTCAATCACTGGCAGGAAGTGATTGATACCGCGCAAGTGGCGCTCTCTTATGGCCTTAAAGACGATCGTATGCTGTGGCAGTGGTTATCCATCAGTGCGATTAAAGCCGGTGACTATGCACTGGCAGACTACGCACTAGAGCAGTGGGAGGCGCGTGATCCTTCAGGCCTTGCCGAGCGCTGGCGTGACACCTTAGAGCTGCTTAAAGCCAAGCGAGCAAAACGTCGCGATGCGCGACTTTCTTGACGACGTCCTGTCTATATTAATTGCTCGTTTGCCTTTTTTAGTAGGCTAACCAAAATAGCGTTCACAGTTTTGTTACTGCCTGCCCTCTGGCTGAAATGAAATAAATTGCAGTTTATTATCAGCCAACACCACTTTTTATCAGTTTCGAGCCTAAAAACAGCCAGCTTTCTGCGAGTTAACTTCTATACTTATTGCGATTAATA
>NZ_MUFH01000003.1:0-45291 GCF_001996115.1 Salinivibrio sp. MA427 | reverse complement strand
CGCTTATACACTGTTTTAAAAGGGAATAAAGAGGTAATGCCCTACCTTTTTACATCAGAAAAAATTGCATAAAAAAAGCCTGGCGTGAACACCAGGCTTTTTGTAGCAAATCTGACGATAACGTCGATTAACGCTTCGAGAACTGCGGGCTACGACGTGCTTTACGAAGACCCACTTTCTTACGCTCAACTTTACGCGCATCACGCGTCACAAAGCCAGCTGCACGTAGTGCAGGACGTAGTGACTCGTCATACTCCATCAAGGCACGAGTAATGCCGTGACGGATTGCGCCTGCTTGACCAGAGATACCACCACCAGAAACGGTGATGTACAGGTCAAGCTTCTCAGTCATTTCTACCAGCTCAAGTGGCTGACGAACAACCATGCGAGCGGTTTCACGACCGAAGTAAGTGTCGAGAGAACGCTTGTTGATCTCGATGTTGCCGCTACCCGGCTTGATGAAGACACGAGCTGCGGAGCTTTTGCGACGGCCGGTGCCGTAGTATTGTTCTGCCATTGCTTTATTCCTCTTAGATGTCTAGTACTTGCGGTTGTTGTGCCGCGTGCTTGTGCTCAGAACCTGCGTAAACTTTCAGTTTACGGTACATAGCACGACCTAGAGGACCGCGTGGCAACATACCTTTAACGGCTTTTTCAATCACCAGCTCAGGTTTTTGCGCGATCAGTTTTTCAAAGCTGATTGACTTGATGCCACCAATGTAGCCAGTGTGGCTGTAGTACATCTTGTCAGATTTTTTGCGGCCAGTTACAGCCACTTTTTCAGCGTTGATAACAACAATGTAGTCACCAGTGTCAACGTGAGGCGTGTACTCTGGCTTGTGCTTGCCACGCAGACGCGTTGCAATTTCAGTGGCCAGACGGCCTAGCGTTTTGCCTTCAGCGTCTACAACGAACCAGTCGCGTTTTACAGTTTCTGGTTTAGCAACGAAAGTTTTCATGCTAATAATTACCCGATTAATAAGTTTCACTTCAGGAGCCTAAGCTCCCACTGTTAAGCGTCCATACATCACCCCTTCGAGTGGTGGTACACCCGGCCAAAGCCTTTCAACAGTAACGGTGGGTCGCGAGATTATAGGGAAGAGTGGAGAAAAAATCACCTCCTTTTCGCAAAAAAATTCCGCCGTTTTTCTCAGTTGGTTATTGTTTGACTGTTCGCCAGCAGACAGCCTTAGGGCAAATGAGGCAATGCGAGATAGTCATGGCTTTGCATTTCAATCAGGCGTGACTGGCAACGCTTAAACTCAAACGCTAAACGGTCGCCATCATAGAGGCTATCGAGTGGCACCGCCGCTGAAATAATGAGTTTGACGCTACGCTCATAAAACTCGTCTACCAGCGCAATAAACCGACGCGCAGCATCGTCTTGTGTACTGTGTAATTGCGGCATGTCAGCGACTAATACCGTGTGATAAAGCCGCGCAATTTCCATGTAGTCGGTTTGACTGCGAGCGGACTGACACAGCTCAGCAAAACTAAAATGCGCCACGCCATCGCCATTTTCAATGGTATGTAGCGGGCGGTTATTTACGTCTATCACTTGGTCGCGCTGCCCCCCTTCCCCATTGAGTTTTTTGAAATACGCCTGCATCGTCTCGGTAGCGGTATCGCCAAGCGGGTGATAAAAAATAGCCGCTTGGGTCAGAGTACGCAGGCGATAATCAACGCCTGAGTCAACATTGACTACCTCACAGTGCTGGTTGATTAAATCAATGGCGGGCATAAAGCGTGCGCGCTGTAACCCGTTCCAATACAGTTCATCAGGCACGATATTTGAGGTCGCGACCAAGGTGATCCCGCGGGCAAATAGCGCTTCCATCAGGGTCCCTAAGATCATGGCATCGGTAATGTCCGAGACAAAGAATTCGTCAAAACACAGCACGCGGGTTTCTTGTGCAAACTTATCGGCGATTTGCGGCAATGGATCCGCTTCGCCATCCAGTATTCTTAGCTCTTGATGTACCCGATGCATAAAGCGATGAAAGTGCATGCGCATTTTGTTATCAAAAGGGAGTGCATGAAAAAACGTATCCATTAAATAGGTTTTCCCGCGTCCCACACCGCCCCAAAAGTATAGGCCTTTTACTGGGGTTACAGAGGCCGGTTCGCGCTTTCGCCAAGGCAACCAGCTGCGCTTTTCCGGCGTAGTGGAGGTGATGGGATGAGCGAGTAAACGGTGGTAGAGCTCATCGAGTTTCTCGACCGCCATACGTTGCGCGGGGTCTTCGATAAAATGGTGGTGGGTCAGATCGTTATTATAATGTTCTAAGGGCGTCATTCCTTGAAAGCCTCGTTGGTTATCGCCATCGTTTTCATAGTAACACGCGAGCGAGAAAGAGAAATACGCGCGTATAGGAGTACCACGTTCGCGATCTGGCATGTATAGTGAACACACGTTTCATCTTGCTAAGCCACCAGCAGATGTACGATATTATTATACGTAGGCAAGTGATTCCGCTTGCCCTGACTGACTCCCGGATACCCAGGGTGTTCAGTCAATGTGAGAGCACAAGGAGCAGTTATGGCCTGGATTAATAGCCTGATCTTTCTCGTCATCGGTATCGCGGTGGGCTTTTTTATTGCCCGTCTGACCACGCGCGATCTCAAACAACAAAAAAATATGAAAAGGGAGCTAGAAAAGTCACGTTACGAGCTCGAGCAATACCGCCAAGAGTTGGTGGATCACTTTGCGCAAAGTGCTGAACTGCTTGATACCTTATCGAAAGACTACAATAAGCTCTATCAACATATGGCCAAGACATCGTCGGATCTGATGCCTGACTTGCCCGACCAAGATAATCCCTTTGCCAAGCGTCTAGGGAAAATCACCAACCTGGAAGTAGACACCGCCAGTCATCCACCTCGTGACTATTCTGGCAGCGCCTCGGGCTTGTTAAAAAGCGACGAAGGCTCGCGCGCCAGCTGATCGAGGATTGAACTTTTTCAGATTGCCCCCACTCTCAATTGGTACGTCGACAATTGGAGTTAACCCATGATGAAAAAGTCTTTACTCGCAATTAGCGTCGCCGCGCTGACTCTTGGCGCGGCCTTTTCTCCTCTACCGAGCTATGCCGCCTTGCCTCAAGCGGTTAGCGGTGAAGCCATGCCCAGTTTGGCGCCAATGTTGGAAAAAGTCTCACCAGCCGTGGTCAGTATTGCGGTGGAAGGCAACAAGGTGTCTAAGCAACGTATTCCTGATGCATTTCGGTTTTTCTTTGGTCCCAATGCCCCCTCTGAGCAAGTCCAAGAGCGCCCTTTTCGTGGTTTGGGATCAGGGGTGATTATTGATGCCGATAAAGGTTATATCGTGACCAACCATCATGTGATTGATGATGCGGATGAGATCCGTGTCCAACTCAAAGATGGCCGCGAATACGATGCGACCCTGATCGGCAGCGACGAAATGTCTGATATTGCCTTGTTGCAGCTCGATGAAGATGCGAAAGATCTGACGCAAATTCCACTCGCTGATTCGGATCGTTTACGTGTTGGTGACTTTGCCGTTGCGATTGGTAACCCATTCGGGCTCGGACAAACTGTCACCTCGGGGATCATCTCAGCACTGGGGCGCAGTGGTTTGAACCTAGAAAACTTCGAGAACTTTATTCAAACCGATGCGGCGATCAACAGTGGCAACTCCGGCGGCGCGCTGGTCAATCTCAATGGTGAACTGATGGGGATCAACACCGCGATTTTGGGCCCGAACGGCGGCAATGTCGGGATTGGCTTTGCGATACCGGTGAATATGGCGAAAAGCTTGGTCGACCAAATCATCGAATATGGCTCGGTACGACGCGGCATGCTTGGCGTGACTGGCCGGGAATTGACCGCCGAGTTAGCCGATGCCTTTGGGCTCGCCACCCAGCACGGCGCCTTTGTTAGTCAGGTAATGCCTGAATCTGCCGCTGACGATGCCGGGCTCAAAGCCGGTGACATTATTGTCTCTGTCAACGGTAAGAGTATTCGCAGCTTTAGTGAGTTACGCGCCAAAATTGCGACGTTAGGGGCAGGTAAAACCGTTGCGCTCGGCGTGATTCGTGACGGTGAAAGTCTCGAGATGGAAACAACCCTTAAAGAAGCAGCTCAAACGCAAACCAAAGCGGATAACCTCCACAAAGCTTTGGCTGGCGCAGAGTTGAAAAACCATGATGCGAAACCAGCAGGTGTCGAAGTTGCCACGATTGAAGAAGGCTCGCTTGCCGCTCGATATGGACTACGCGCGGGCGATGTTATTATTGGCGTCAATCGACACAAAGTAGAGAGCTTGGGCGATCTGCGCAAGCTGCTCGAGGATAAACCGGGTGTGCTCGCCCTTAATATTGTGCGTGATAACAGCTCGCTTTATCTCGTGATTCGATAAACCGGCGTCTATTCACACCTTAATATTGATGCCTGCCACGTCGGCAGGCATTTTTATTGGCTCATGGTTTTTTATCCGCCCAGGACGGTGATGATTTCCACAACCCGACCTCACAATGCTATTCTCTAGCCTCGCTTTGTTTTGCTTGAGGATGGCATTGTTTATGCTGGCTTTACTTGTTCGTTCCGTGGTTATTGGCCTAGTCACGGCTGCCTTGCTATTAGTCGCGGTGCCTGATTTGCGCTCGGGCGTGTTATCCGAACTGTCTTTTATTGAAAGCGACGGCCAAGACACGGCAGAACTGGTGTCATTTAGCTATGCGGTCAAGCGCGCCTCACCGGCGGTCGTCAATATCTACACCCGTAATTATACCGGTAACGATAAATTAGAGCTTAATACCCAAGGATTAGGCTCAGGGGTACTCATGAGCGCTAAAGGCTATATCGTCACCAACTATCATGTTGTCGCCGAAGCCGACCAAGTGATCGTCGCCTTGCAAGATGGACGCATTTTCACGGCACAGATGGTGGGTAAAGATCAGCGTACGGATTTAGCCGTGCTTAAAATTCAAGCAGACAATCTCCCCGTGATCCCGGTCAATCAAAATTATCAACCCACGGTGGGCGATACCGTACTCGCCATCGGCAATCCGTATAATTTAGGGCAAACCACCACCTATGGCATCATTTCCGCTACCGGCCGGACCGGAATGAGCTTTTATGGTCGCCAGGATTTTCTCCAAACCGACGCGGCCATTAACAGAGGAAACTCTGGCGGGGCGCTGGTAAACAGTCGCGGTGAGCTCGTCGGCATCAATACCGCCTCTTTTCAACAAGCAACCGACCTTGAAACCTATGGCATTTCCTTCGCGATCCCTTACCGTTTAACCGCAAAAATCATGAATAAACTGATTGCCGATGGCCGAGTGATCCGCGGCTATATTGGTATTGATGGTCGTGATGTAAACCCGGTGATGGCCCGATTATTAGATGCCGAGCAGCAACGTGGGGTCATGGTCGCTGGGCTTGATAAAGACGGACCTGCAGAAAAAGCGGGGATTCAGCCTCAAGATTTGATTATTCAAATTAACGACAAGCCCGTGCGCGGTGCACGCGGTGCGATGGATATGGTGACCGATACACGTCCTGGCTCAACGCTTAACATTACGCTGATCAGAGACGGTGAAACCCTGACCTTGCCGGTCAAAGTGGGCGATGAACGCCAGCAGCGTTAATCAACGCATAGCGAAAATGCGCGCCCATAAAAAACGCCAGCCTGTGAGGGCTGGCGTTTTTTGTGTTAAGCATGAAGGCCAATTAGCCTGCGATATCACTGGACTCGTTCACTTCATCGGCGTCAATGCGCTCGATTTTAGCTCCTAAGGCCTGCAGTTTATCTTCGATACGCTCATAGCCTCTATCGATATGATAAATACGATCCACCAAGGTTTCGCCCTTTGCAATACAGCCGGCAATCACCAAGCTGGCAGAGGCGCGCAGATCCGTCGCCATCACTTGTGCCCCGCTTAGGCTATCGGTGTCACCACAGATCACGGTATTGCCTTCAATCTCTGCATGAGCGCCCATACGTTGTAATTCCGGCACATGCATAAAGCGGTTTTCAAAGATGGTTTCGGTGATTATTCCAGTGCCTTTGGCCACCAAGTTCAGCAAGCTAAACTGAGCTTGCATATCGGTTGGAAAGCCCGGATGTGGCGCGGTACGCACGTTCACGGCTTTGAGCTCGCGGTCTGTCATGTCTAATTCGATAAAGTCATCACCCGTTACCACCTTGGCACCGGCTTCTTCCAACTTATGAAGAACCGCTTCGAGTAACTCTGGCGAGGTATGGCGACACACAATATGCCCGCCAGACACCGCGGCCGCGACTAAGAAGGTGCCGGTTTCAATGCGATCTGCCACCACGGTGTGCTTACCGCCGCCAAGACGCTCTACGCCTTCAATCTCAATGCGATCGGTGCCTGCCCCCGTGACGTTTGCCCCCAACATGTTGAGGAACTTGGCCGTATCGACAATTTCTGGCTCACGCGCCGCGTTTTCAATCACCGTGGTGCCTTGCGCTAACGTCGCCGCACTCATGATGGTGACTGTTGCGCCGACGCTGACTTTGTCCATCACGATATGCGCGCCTTGCAAGCGACCATCGACAGTTGCACGCACATAGCCCTCATCCAACGTGATGGTAGCACCGAGCTGTTCAAGGCCGTTAATGTGCAAATCCACGGGCCGCGCGCCAATCGCACAACCGCCAGGCAAAGACACTTCGCCTTTACCGAAGCGAGCGACTAACGGCCCAAGTGCCCAAATAGACGCACGCATGGTTTTCACGAGATCATAAGGCGCACAGAGCTCAGTAATCTCACTGGCATCAACATGCACTGACCCGTTGCGACTCACCTTGGCCCCTAAGCGTGATAACAGGGCCATCGTTGTGTCAATATCGCGTAACTTAGGGACATTCGCGACTTCGACTGGCTCTTCAGCCAGTAATGAAGCAAATAAAATCGGGAGGGCGGCATTTTTTGCGCCAGAAATGGCCACATCACCTTTAAGCGGGCCATTGCCCGTCACTCGAAACTTTTGCATCATATCCTCTTACAACTGCATCAGCTTTTTATCGCGTGCCCACTCAGCCGGTGTCATCGCTTTAATGCTGACCGCATGAATATCATTACGCGCAATGTGATCCGTTAACGGACCATAGATCGTTTGTTGCTTTTTTACGCGTGACATACCGTCAAACATCTCTGCAACAGCGATGACCTCAAAGTGGCTGCCATCACCTTTCACATGCAGCTCGTCCACTGACTGAGCCTTTTCTGAAAAAGCGGCCTCTAAAATGGCTTTAACGTCGCTTGCTTCCACGTTTAAACTCCTTGTTGATGCTCCGCATCGTCAAAAAATGTGTCTAAATTACTCAGCGTTAACAATAGTTTTAGCTGTTCAGGCATCCCTTGATACCGTACCTGCTGTCCTTGATGACGCAGCGTACGATCAAGGTGGAGCAACATCGCCATTCCTGCTGAATCCACACGTGATAACGCACTTAAGTCTAACGTTAAGGCGTTATCGGTTGGGATCCATTGGTGACGCTGACGCCAAAAGGCAGGCACTGTGTCACGATCAAGCCGTCCTGACAAGTGATAGTGCTGCTCGCTGCCAGCCGTCAAGTTGACGCTCATGATGCATCCTGTTTTTGCTTATCTTCACGACGGATGGGCCGCTTGGCGATCTCTTTTAATTGTTCGACCACGGCATCAATACCATCACGACGCAGTGGTGTCTTCCATTCAGACTGCTTCGATTGGATCATACTGACCCCTTCAGCCGTCACGTCATACGCTTGCCAATTTCCTGTCCGCGTATTTTTACGTAAGCTAAAATCCAGACGAATAGGCGGACGTGATGCGTCAGTCATATCGACGCGAACTTTGACAATTTTATCATTCGGATCAATCGGTTTATCCTTTTGAACCTCAATGGTTTGGTCGTCATATTCGAGTAAAATCTGTGCATAGGAGGCAATCATGTACTCGGTGAAGGCCTCGGTAAATGCATCGCGCTGTTCAGGCGTTGCCTTGCGATAATACTGGGCGCCTAATATCAGCGACGCCGCATAGCGCGTATGGATATAAGGTAGGAGTTCGTCTTTGACGACATCACGTAATAAATCGGGATCAGCACGGAGCAGGGTGCGATCTTTGCGTATGCGCGAAAACGTATTCTCTGCGACTTGTTCAATCAGCTGATATGGGTTGGATTGGTCGACCGGCTCACTGGCCTGTACCGTCTGTCCAAGGCTGACTAACATCAAGCTCAGCGCCGAGCCTAATGCGATAAGTGTCTTTCTCATGCCATTTACTCCTTGTCACCCATGCTGTAGAGGAACTGACCAATTAAATCTTCTAAGACAAGGGCCGACTTGGTGTCTTGGATTTTTTCTCCCGCCTCTAAATAGCCAATGCCGAGCGCTTCATCGACAAACCCTGGGGTAATACCGATATATTGCTCGCCCAGCAGCCCTGCAGTGTAGATCGACGCCGAGCTCGATTCCGGGAAACGTCCCGCTTCTTCACTGATTTGCAGTGTCACTTGTGGGACATAGGTGTCTGGATTGAGCGAAATATCCGTTACCTGGCCAACAGTAACGCCCCCCACTTTGACAGGGGAGCGCACTTTTAACCCACCAATATTGTCAAACTCAGCGGTGAGGGTGTAGGTGTCTGCCCGCCCCCAACGCTGAACATCGGCGACTTGAAACGCAAGGGCTAATAGCGCTGCAATCCCTACGATCACAAAGCAGCCTACCCAAAATTCTGTTTTACGACTCTGTTGCATGATTAATTCCCAAACATGAGTGCAGTAAGGACAAAGTCTAGGCCGAGTACGGCCAGCGATGAATGTACCACAGTACGTGTGGTCGCGCGGCTGATCCCTTCCGAGGTTGGCGTGGCATCATAACCGTTAAAAAGTGCAATCCAGGTCACGGCGATAGCAAAAACGAGGCTTTTGATCAGCGCGTTACCCACATCGTAGCCAAGGTCGACCGATGCCTGCATCACCGACCAAAAGCTGCCATGATCAATGCCTTTCCAGTCTACCCCGACCAGCTCGCCGCCCCAAATCCCGACCAGCATAAAGATCACCGCCAGTAAGGGCATGGCGATGACGCCGGCCCAAAACCGGGGCGCAATAACACGACGCAGCGGATCAACCGCCATCATTTCTAAACTCGATAGCTGCTCGGTGGCTTTCATCAAGCCAATTTCAGCGGTCAGCGCGGATCCCGCCCGCCCAGCAAATAGCAGCGCTGTGACCACAGGGCCAAGCTCGCGCAGTAACGATAAAGCAACCATTTGCCCAAGGCTGGTCTCGGCACCAAAGTCCGACAAGACTAAATACCCTTGCAGGCTTAATACCATGCCGATAAATAACCCGGAGACAATAATGATCGCGAGTGAGCGTACTCCGACAGAATAGAGTTGTTGAATAAGCAGTGGGAAGGTTTTACTCGGTTGAGGACGCCCCACCAGCGCACCGGTCATCACAAAGGTGGCGCGGCCCATTGACTCAGCCACACGCATGGTTCGACGACCCATGTCCGCGATTTGTGTTTTAATCACCGAAAATCTCCTGCTTTAACTCACCCGCGGGATAACGAAATGGCACGGGTCCATCGGCATGCCCTTCTAAAAACTGCTGCACCCAAGGGTCTGGATTATCTCGCAACGATTGCGGCGATCCACTGGCGATAATACGGCTATCGGCCAAAAGATACACTTTATCGGCAATGCTCATCACTTCAGGCACGTCATGTGAAACGACCACACACGTTAGTCCTAGTGCTTGGTTGAGTTGACGAATCAAGGTCACCAGCACGCCCATGGTAATGGGATCTTGTCCTACAAAGGGTTCATCAAACAAAATGAGCTCAGGATCAAGGGCAATTGAACGGGCCAGAGCCGCTCGACGGGCCATACCGCCTGAGAGATCGCTGGGCATTAATGCGGCAGCCCCTCTTAATCCCACCGCCTCAAGCTTTAGCATTACAATGGTATGAATCATGGATTCATCCAAGTCTGTGTGTTCGCGCAGCGGGAAGGCAACATTATCGAATACCGACATATCGGTAAACAGGGCGCCTGATTGGAAGAGCATACTCATGCGCTGGCGGACATCGAATAATTGGCGACGCCCTAGCGAGGGAATGGAGTGGCCATCAAAAATAATATCACCGGCGTCTGGCTTTAGCTGGCCGGCGATCAAGCGTAGTAACGTGGTTTTACCGATACCTGAGGGCCCCATAATCGCGGTGATTTGCCCACGTGGTACCTGCAAGTCGACATGATCAAAAATGCATCGGTCACCCCGTGAGAATGTCATCCCATTGATATCTATCAGGCTCTTTGCTGCCATGGCCGCATCTCATGGTTGGAAAGGAACAAAATGAAGTGGCTGATAATAAGGTGTCACCCCGCCTAACACAAGCCAGCCTGCGTATCGGGCCAAGCAGGACGTGACCCACCCCTGATAATAGCAGCCAAGAAACGGTTTATATGTCAAGACGAGGTCAATGTGCGCCCCTTGCCCTGTGACGCGCCTTAGCCGCGATATAAGCCTTGGCGACGATACCAGCCTTAGCTGCAATACAAACCTTAACCGTGGCGCAATCGTTAATCGCGAGCAGGCGGCCGTTTATCGGTGGCCGTTCCACGGCGGCAACATCAAGATGATCCTGTCACAGCAACCCGCTTCATGGTGAACCATCTTTATCGTATCCGTAAGTCAGTGGGTGGAAAATGCCGGAATTGATAACTCACATGGGGGCTTTTTGCTTCACATTTCCCCCTTTAACCGTCAGAATTGCCCCTCATTTGAACCAAATTCACAACGCAAAGGATAGGTGTCATGGTTATAGCGGTTGCCATACTCATTGTTGGACTCATCGTGCTGGTATGGAGTGCCGATCGACTGGTCTTTGGCGCGGCTGCAATCGCGAAAAACTACGGCGTTTCGCCTTTAATCATCGGCATGACGATTCTCGCCATGGGATCGTCGGCACCGGAAATGATGGTATCTGCCAACGCTGCCCTCGCCGATAAAACCGATACCGCAGTGGGGAACGTTTTAGGCTCAAATATCGCCAACATAGCGCTTATTATTGGTTTTACCGCGCTGATCAAGCCGCTGTCGATTGGGTCGACCATTATTCGCCGTGAACTGCCACTGATGCTTGGGGTCACCGTCCTCGCGGGGGCCTTGCTTTGGAATAATCATCTAGGGTTTTTCGAAGGGGTGGGACTGATCACACTGTTTGTGATCTTTATTTTAATGATGATTAAAATTGGTAAAGATTCAGGTGATTCCGACCCAATATTGGCCGATCAGCAGTCTGACATTCCTAATGATGTTAGCAACCTGAAAGCGGCGATATGGATTATTATCGGCTTGCCTTTACTGTTGCTGTCATCGGATCAAGTGGTCGACTCCGCGGTTACCATCGCTCAGTATTTTGGCATGAGTGATCTGGTGATTGGCTTGACCATTATCGCCATTGGCACCAGCCTTCCTGAGCTTGCCGCTTCGATTGCCGGCGTCATGAAGGGTGAAGATGATTTGGCGGTGGGTAATATCATCGGCTCGAATGTGTTTAATATTCTCGCGGTCATGGCCATTCCTGGGTTACTCAACCCCTCAGCGATCAGCGAATATGCCATGAGTCGTGATTATTATATTATGCTGGTGCTGTCTATTATGTTGCTGGTGTTTGCGTTGGGCAAATCACGCAGTATTAATCGCATCGAAGGCGCCGTTTTCTTACTTTGTTATATCGGTTACCAAAGTTACCTATTTATTAACGCTGCCGCCTAAACGGACACAGTACAATGAGTGAATACAGTTTTGACTTTCGCCGCGCCGGGCTGGATGTCCTTAACATTGAGCAAGACGCGATTGCACAATTAAAAGCCGCCATTGATGATCGTTTTGAGGCGGCTTGCCAGCTGATGCTGAACGCCACCGGCAAAGTGGTGGTGATGGGAATGGGTAAGTCAGGCCATATTGGCAAAAAAATTGCCGCCACCCTCGCCAGCACTGGAACGCCTGCGTTTTTTGTCCATCCTGGCGAAGCAAGCCATGGTGATTTAGGTATGATCAACCAAGGCGATGTGGTGCTCGCGATCTCTAATTCCGGCGAGGCCGGTGAGATATTAACCTTGCTACCCGTGATTAAACGCTTGGGCATTCCRTTGGTCTGTATGACGGGCAATGCGCAATCTAGCATGGGGCAGTTAGCAAAAGTGAATCTCAACATTCATGTCCCGCAAGAAGCCTGCCCACTGGCATTAGCTCCTACCTCGAGCACCACTGCCACCTTAGTAATGGGCGATGCCCTTGCCATGGCCTTGATGCAAGCAAGGGGCTTTACCGCGAATGACTTTGCGCTTTCGCACCCGGGCGGTGCATTAGGACGCAAGCTGTTACTGCGCATTAGTGATTTGATGCATCAAGGCACGCGTTTACCCGTGGTGCCCGAAACAGCCACCGTGCGCGATGCTTTATTAGAAGTGTCTGAAAAGGGCTTGGGGATGACCGCTATCGTCGATGCTGATCAACAGCTGACCGGCGTTTTTACCGACGGTGACTTACGCCGCTTGTTAGATATGCGAATTGATTTGCATACCACCACCATTGGCTCGGTGATGTCAAAAGGCCCGGTGACGATTGAGCCGGAGTTGCTCGCGGCAGAAGGACTTAAACTCATGGAAGAGCGAAAAATTAACGGGTTGTTGGTTGCCAAAGACGGCCAGCTGCTTGGCGCCCTTAACATGCATGATCTTTTAAAAGCCGGAGTGATCTAATGGCCTCTACCGTAATTGAAACGCTGTACGGCCCTATCGCCACCGACGTATTCCAGCGTGCCGCTGCCATTCAATTACTCATCTGTGATATTGATGGGGTTTTTTCTGATGGTCGCGTCTATATGGGCAATCAAGGCGAAGAGCTCAAAGCATTCCATACCCGCGACGGCTACGGCATAAAATCATTGATGAACGCCGGGATTGAAGTTGCTGTCATTACAGGCCGCCAATCTCAGATCGTTGAGAACCGAATGCGCGCACTGGGTGTCAAACATGTGTATCAAGGCCAAAGCGACAAGTTAGCCGCGTACCAAGATTTGTGTTCGCACTGTGATGTACTTCCCGCACACACAGCTTATATTGGTGACGATTTGATTGACTGGCCAGTGATGGAAAAAGTGGGGCTGTCTTGTTGCGTCGCAGATGGCCACCCACTGCTAAAATCGCGTGCTGATCATGTCACCCACATTGGTGGTGGGTTTGGCGCGGTGAGAGAGGTCTGTGATTTGCTGCTAGAAGCCCGTGGCGAGCTCGATCAACACAAAGGTTTGAGTGTATGACTCGGCGGCTAGGCCTGCTTTTACTGATCGTGCTTTGTGCACTCAGCGGCTATTACCTATTGGCCCAGCACCGTTGGCAAAAGGTGCAACAGGTCACCCCTGATGCAGAAAAGCCTTTGTTTACCGGCGAAGACATTGAAACGGTGCAGTATACTGCTGACGGTGTGCGTAGTTATACCGTTGAAGCCAAGCATCTTGAGCACTACGCCAAAATCGATGAGACCCATTTTAATGAGCCTGTACTTTGGACCTATCAAGACGGCCAAGATGAAGAGTGGCGTGTGAGCGCAAACTACGCCGTTTTATCGGACGAGCACCTGCTCACTATGACGGGCAATGTCCGTATTTTTAATTTACTGCCGAATGCACAAATTGATTCGGTAACCACCGACTCTGTGACCTTAAACCTCACAACACGAGATTTTTGGTCCGATAGTCCTACCACCATCACGGGCACCCGTTTTCAAACCACAGGAAAACGCGTGAAGGGCAACTTCGGTAGCCACCAGATGGAATTGTTAGACGATGTTAAAGGCCGATATGAAACGACCCCTCGTTAAAGCACTAGCAGGTGCGATGTTGCTATTTTCGCACTACTCACTAGCGCTGAGTAGCGACACCGAGCAACCTATTCACATTCAATCTGAAAGTCAGCATTTGGACATGGCCACCAATACGGTGACCTTCACACAAGATGTCGTGCTCACCCAAGGCAGCATTAAAATCTTGGCCGATAAACTGATCGTTATCCGCCCGGAGGGGAAAGATGGCAGTGAAACCATCGAAGCCTATGGTAAACCGGCAACCTTTGAGCAAACCATGGATGACGGCAAACAGATTCATGGCGAAGCGAACAAACTGCGTTATGAAGTCGGTAATGAATATCTCAAAATGTCGACCAATGCGATGCTCGAGCAAAGTGGCAACCAGGTAGAGGGCAATGTGATCACCTACGAAATCGACAAACAACAATTGGTTGCCGAGAGTGATAGCAACAAACGGGTCACCACGATTTTACAGCCGACAAGTAAAAAAAATTCATCCAATAACGATTCATCTGAGTCAGACGCGGAATAAGAGGCCACATGGCAACACTGACAGCGGCCAACTTGGCAAAGAGTTATAAAGGGCGAAAGGTCGTCGCCGATGTAAGCTTGGAAGTGAAATCCGGTGAAATCGTCGGTCTGCTTGGCCCGAATGGTGCGGGAAAAACCACCTCATTTTATATGATTGTGGGTTTAGTGGCCCGTGATGAGGGGGCGATTTATATCGATGATAAAGACATCAGCATTCAACCCATGCACAATCGCTCTCGCTTGGGGATTGGTTACTTACCGCAAGAAGCGTCGATATTTCGTAAACTCAGCGTCTACGATAATCTCATGGCGGTGCTACAAACGCGTAAATCCTTGACTAAAGAAGAGCGTCAGGACAAAGCCGAAGACTTGTTAGACGAGTTTAATATCCAACATATTCGTGACAGCTTAGGCATGGCGCTTTCTGGGGGCGAACGCCGACGGGTTGAAATTGCGCGCGCCCTCGCCGCGAACCCTAAATTTATTTTGCTTGATGAGCCCTTCGCTGGGGTTGATCCGATTTCGGTTATCGATATAAAAAAAATCATTGAACACTTACGTGACCGTGGTCTCGGTGTGCTCATCACTGATCACAATGTACGCGAGACGCTCAGTGTCTGTGAGCACGCTTACATTGTCAGCCAAGGTCACTTGATTGCACACGGCACGCCTGATGAGGTGCTCAATGATGATCACGTTAAACGGGTTTACTTGGGCGATCAGTTCAAATTGTAGGATCGGCTCACGCTAAAAAATGCCAATCAAGGCTATAGTTAAATAAAGCGCTTGCTCTGTCGACCAGAGCAAGCGTTTTTAACCTCTTTGGTCGTTGAAAAAGGAAAGGTGTAAAGCCTCTATGAAACCCACGCTTCAGCTTAAGCTTGGACAACAACTCGCAATGACACCACAACTGCAACAGGCGATTCGTCTGTTGCAGCTGTCGACGTTGGATTTGCAACAAGAGATCCAAGAAGCGTTGGAATCCAACCCTCTATTGGAACATGACGAAGGCCAAGAGCAAGACACGGATCAAAGTGATAGTCAGCACGATCAGCATGCGGCCTCACAAGAAACGGCAACCGCCAGTGCAGATACCATGGAAACATCCGATGCGTTCGAAAAAAACGAAATGCCGGATGATCTCCCAGTCGATACGACGTGGGATCACTTATACTCTGCTGGCACCGGCAGTACCGGTGTGGGTGGATATGATGATCAGCCCGTTTATCAAGGCGAAACCACGCAGACGCTATATGACTATTTAAAATGGCAGCTTGAGCTCACGCCATTTTCCGAAAACGATCACGTGATTGCCATGGCTATCATTGATGCGGTGGATGACCAAGGCTATCTCTCAGTCAGTACCGAGGATATTTTAGATAGCCTCGGCAGTGATGATATTGAACTGGATGAAGTTGAAGCGGTGCTTAAACGCGTCCAGCACTTTGATCCTCTGGGGATTGCGGCGCGTTCACTGCAAGAATGTTTAATGCTGCAACTGGCCACCTATGATGACAATACACCCTGGCTGGCAGACGCGCGCAAGGTCTTGACCGAGCATATGGACTTACTTGCCAATCGCGATTATCGCCAACTCATGCGAGAAACCCGTCTAAAAGAGCCGGAGCTTAAAGCGGTGATGCAGCTCATCCACAGTTTAGAGCCTCGCCCGGGTAACTTAATTGTCACCAACGAAGCTGAGTACGTGGTCCCTGATGTATCCGTGTTTAAACACCAAGGCCAATGGGTGGTACAAATAAACCCAGATAGTGTGCCTAAACTGAAAGTGAACGAGCAATATGCCGCTTACGGACGCAATGGCTGCAGTGCATCTGATGGCCAATTTATTCGTTCACACTTACAAGAAGCAAAATGGCTGATTAAGAGCTTGGAAAGCCGCAATGACACCTTACTTAAGGTGACGCGCTGTATCGTTGAGCACCAACATGACTTTTTTGAATACGGCGAGGAGGCCATGAAGCCCATGGTCTTGAATGATATTGCCCTTGATGTGGATATGCATGAGTCGACCATTTCCCGTGTCACCACACAAAAGTATATGCATACGCCTCGCGGTATTTTCGAGCTGAAATACTTTTTCTCCAGCCATGTGAGCACCGACAATGGCGGTGAATGCTCATCGACGGCGATTCGCGCCTTCATAAAAAAAATGGTCGCTGACGAGCCGGCAAACAAGCCACTCAGTGATAGCAAGATTGCCGCATTGCTGGCCGAGCAAGGCATTAAAGTTGCAAGACGGACCATTGCCAAATACCGAGAGTCACTTGGCATTGCGCCGTCAAACCAGCGCAAGCGTCTATTGTAGACGCCTCAACAGAAGGAAAATGTGTATGCAAATCAACCTGACTGGACAGTCTGTCGACATCACGCCACCATTGCGCGAGTATGTGGAAACCAAATTTGCTAAACTCGAGCGCTTTTTCGAGCACATTAACAATGTCCATGTTGTACTGAATGTTCAAAAGCTTGACCAAATCGCAGAGGCAACGCTCCATGTAAATAACGGCGAGCTCCATGCGAAAGCACAGTCGCAAGACATGTATGCGGCCATTGACGGGTTGACCGATAAACTGGTTAAACAACTGAGTAAACACAAAGAAAAGCTCAAACAGCATTAGGCTATGGAACTTAAAGATGTACTTTCAGTGGACTGCACGCGTAGTGCTGTCCACTGCTCCAGCAAAAAACGCGCCCTGGAAATTATTAGTCAGGTTGCTGCGGATAAACTGGGCACTAACGCGCAAAAATTGTTTGAATGCATGCTAAGCCGTGAAAAACTCGGCACCACAGGCATTGGCGCGGGGATTGCTATCCCACATGGGCGAACACTTGAGAGCCAACAGGCTATCGGGGTGTTGTTGCAATGTGCGGAACCTATCGAGTTTGATGCAGTCGATAAACGTCCGGTGGATTTGCTATTCGCGTTACTGGTACCCGATGAGCAATGTAAGGTGCACTTACAAACCCTTTCGAGTATTGCGGAGAAGCTGAACAATAAACAGCTATGTCGTCAACTTCGCAGTGCTGACTCAGACCAAGAGCTCTACAACATTATTACGCAATAAGCCATCAGGCTAACGGGGAACATTATGATGCTAAAAATTGTCAGTGGCCGCTCTGGCTCAGGCAAGTCAGTGGCGCTAAGGGTACTCGAGGATCTTGGCTACTATTGCGTCGACAATTTACCCGTTAACTTACTGCGTGACTTTGTCGTGTCACAAGATGACGCCGACGCCAAAATCGCGGTGAGTTTAGATATTCGTAACCTTCCGAATGCGAAAGAGCCGATCGCGGATACCTTAGAGGCATTACGACAAGTCTGCGATGTGACACTTTATTATTTGGATGCGGATGACAAGGATCTGATCAAACGATTCAGTGAAACACGGCGTTTGCATCCGTTATCGCGACATAATTTGTCACTTGAGCAAGCGATCCAAGCCGAAAAGCAACAGATGGCACCGATAAAAGCTCATGCCGATCGCGTTATCAACACATCCGGGCTCTCTATCCACGATTTGAGTGAATCTGTGCGTGCCTTGGTGCTTGGCCGCACCAGCAGCGATCTTGTCATGGTATTTGAATCGTTCGGCTTCAAGCATGGCTTGCCCGCCGATGCCGATTATGTGTTTGATGTTCGCTTTTTACCCAACCCGCATTGGGAGCCCACGTTACGACCCCATACTGGCTTAGAAAAACCCGTCCGCATGTTTCTTGCCGCTCAGCCAGATGTCGCAATGGTGATCGCGCAAATTAAGGGCTTTTTAGAGTCTTGGCTCCCGGCGCTTAAAAATAACAACCGCAGTTATGTGACCGTAGCAATCGGCTGTACCGGTGGTAAACATCGCTCTGTCTATGTTGCCCAGTACTTATCTGATTATTTTCATGAGTTAGGCGAACAGGTGCAAATCCGTCATCGCACGTTGGAGCAACAAGGATGACCGCCTTGTCAGCACAGGTCTGTGTCCGTAATCGCCTTGGCCTCCATGCCCGCGCCGCGATAAAGCTGGTTGAGTTAGTGCAAGACTATGATGCGCAAGTCACCCTACAAACCGACACTAAGTCCGCTAATGCAGACAGTGTGATGGCGATGCTGATGCTCGAATCAGCACAAGGCGAAACGATCACAGTGTCGGCCGATGGCCCTCAGTCAGCGTTAGCCCTAGATGCAGTCAAAGCGTTATTTGATGCGGGATTTGACGAAGACACGGTCACCTCTCACGCCACGACGTAAGCCTGTGCGTTCATTGCCCACAATTCCCGCCTTCAACCGATTTGTCATGAGACAGACACCCCTGATTGGGTTAGAATTTTAGTCATTGCATTTGGGGGAGTGACCGATGGCAGAGTCAACAGAACAAGAACAAAGTAACCAAACCCACCAACGTCTCCAAGAAGTCACTCAACTCCTTGAGCAAGGGATGTTCGTACGCGTACGTCGCATGCTTGAGGACATGGAGCCGGAAGATACCGCCCACCTGCTAGAAGCATCGCCGCCAAAAGGGCGTCTTGTTCTGTGGCAATTAACCGATCCAGAGGATCAGGGGGAAATCCTTGATGAGCTCTCGGAGGACGTTAAAGACGGCATCATGGTGCGGATGGCGCCCGATCAGCTTGCGGCAGCCACCGAGGGCATGGAGACCGATGATGTCGCCTACTTGCTGCGTAGCTTGCCTCAGGACGTTTCTCAAGATGTGCTAGCGCAAATGGATGCCCAAGATAGGACGCGGGTGCAACAAGCCCTTTCCTATCCTGAGGAGTCTGCAGGCGGGATCATGAACACCGACGTCGTCACTATTCGTGATGATGTCACCGTGGACGTGGTCTTACGCTATTTGCGCATGCGCGGTGAGTTACCCGATACCACCGATACCTTGTACGTGATTGATCCCAATGGCCGATTAATCGGTAATTTGCCTATCAGTGCCCTCTTGGTGAATCAGCCGGATGTCGCCATTGCTGACATCATGGAGGATCCTGATGAAGCGATCAGCGTCACCATGGATGATGGCGATGTCGCCCATTTGTTTGAGCGTCGTAACTGGGTTTCCGCCCCTGTTGTCGACGAACGTAATCACCTCGTCGGTCGGATTACCATTGATGATGTCGTCGATATTATTCGTGAAGATGCCGAGCATTCGATGATGAGTATGGCAGGCTTGGATGACGAGGAAGACACCTTTGCACCGGCTTTTAAAAGTGCACGTCGTCGTAGCATTTGGCTTGGGATCAATGTGCTCGCCGCCCTAACCGCGGCGTCCGTCTCTAATATGTTTGAAGGCACCCTGGATAAAATGGCGGCAATCGCCGTTTTAATGACCATCGTCCCTTCTATGGGTGGTGTAGCGGGTAACCAAACGGTCGCACTGGTGATCCGAGGGCTTGCCGTCGGCCATATCGGTGATTCCAACACCCGCTGGTTACTGGCCAAAGAAGCCACCGTGGGGTTGATGAACGGGCTGATTTGGTCCGCTATTATTGGTGGCATTGTGGTGATTTGGAAAGGCAGTATTGAGTTAGGGTTAATTATTTCCGGTGCAATGCTGGTCAACCTATTTATCGCGGGCATTGCTGGGGTCGCAATACCGACATTGCTGAAAAAATACAATATCGATCCGGCGTTAGCGGGCGGCATGGCGCTCACCACCATCACCGATGTGGTCGGCTTGCTTGCCTTTTTAGGCTTGGCGACGCTGTTTATTACTTAACGCAGATAAGGTTAATCGGCCACGATGTGTGGGGTTGGTCCACGAGAAAAATCACGACAATAAACCCAAAAAAAGGCGAGCCACTGGCTCGCCTTTTTGTTATTACACTAAACCGCTGCTGTGCTAAACAGCTGTTACGCTTAACCGCTGTCCGCTAAACAGGTATCACTTTATTCGTCCAAGAAGCTGCGCAGTGTTTCTGAGCGGCTTGGATGACGAAGTTTACGTAGCGCTTTCGCCTCAATCTGACGAATACGCTCACGAGTCACATCAAACTGTTTACCCACTTCTTCCAGCGTATGGTCAGTATTCATTTCAATACCAAAGCGCATACGCAGTACTTTCGCTTCGCGTGGCGTAAGACCGGCTAAGACATCATTGGTTGCCATCTTAAGGTTGTTCGACGTCGCCGAATCCATAGGCAGTTCCAACGTGGTGTCTTCGATAAAATCACCTAAGTGTGAATCTTCATCATCACCAATCGGTGTTTCCATCGAGATCGGCTCTTTGGCAATTTTCAGCACTTTGCGGATTTTATCTTCTGGCATCAGCATCCGCTCTGCCAATTCTTCCGGTAACGGCTCGCGGCCCATTTCCTGCAGCATTTGGCGCGAAATACGGTTGAGCTTGTTGATGGTCTCAATCATATGCACCGGAATACGAATGGTCCGTGCTTGGTCTGCAATCGAGCGTGTGATCGCCTGACGAATCCACCAAGTAGCATAGGTTGAGAATTTATAACCACGGCGGTATTCGAACTTATCCACCGCTTTCATCAAGCCAATGTTACCTTCTTGAATCAGATCCAAGAATTGTAAGCCACGGTTGGTGTATTTTTTCGCAATCGAAATCACCAAACGCAAGTTCGCCTCAACCATTTCTTTCTTGGCACGGCGTGCTTTCGCTTCACCAATGGACATGCGACGGCTAATATCTTTGATACGCTCGACCGACAGGCCAGTTTCGTCTTCGATAATTTTTAGCTTCTGCACACAACGGCGTAGATCTTCTTCGTAACGTGCGACACGCTCTGCGTAAGGCTTGCCTGAATTAAGTGCTTGGTCAATCCATGCATCTGATGACTCGTTACCGCCAAACAGTTGCACAAAGGTTTTCTTCGGCATTTTCGCCTGATCGACACAAAGACGCATCACCAAACGCTCTTGGGTGCGAACCTTGTCCATGGTCTGACGCATGTCTTTTACCAAACGATCAAACTGTTTGGGGATCAGACGGAACTGTTTAAATGTCTCAGACAATTCTTCGATCGATGATTTAGTGCGGTCGTCATAACGCCCGTACTTCTGAATCGCGGTTTCCATTGCCGAATAAGTACGACGCAATTCGCTGAACTTTTCACGTGCGAGCTCAGGATCGATACCGACATCTTCCTCACTCTCATCGTCTTCGTCGCTATCGTCTTTGTCGTCGTCTTCATCTTCGTCATCCAGCTCTTTTTCACTGAGCTCGGAGCCGATATGGGTCGCGGTCGGGGCGACACTGTCCTGTTCGGGATCGATAAATCCCGAAATGATGTCGGTTAAGCGAAGCTCTTCGGCTTCAACTTTGTCGAATTGATCAAGCAGTGAAGCAATCGAGGCCGGATATTCCGCCACCGAACACTGCACCTGATTGATGCCATCTTCGATACGCTTGGCAATATCGATCTCGCCCTCACGGGTCAACAGCTCGACCGTCCCCATTTCACGCATGTACATGCGAACGGGATCCGTGGTGCGACCAATCTCGCTCTCCACACTCGATAGAGCTGCCGCCGCGGCTTCTGCTGCATCTTCGTCGGCCACGGTTTCTGACATCATTAACTCATCGGCATCTGGCGCGGCTTCCACCACTTGAATGCCCATGTCATTAATCATCTGAATGATGTCTTCTATTTGGTCGGAATCGACAATGTCTTCCGGGAGGTGGTCATTAACTTCGGCATAGGTCAGATAGCCTTGCTCCTTGCCTTTTGCGACAAGCAACTTTAGCTGTGACTGCGGATTTTGATCCATAGACGATATCCAACTTCGGGTCTGAGTGAAGAATTTAGTATGCGGAAACGCAAACCGCCAATTTTAACAAATGTCACCTTTGCTGGCTACTTTCTAAACGGACTGGCTCTGTATAAGGAGCATCAGTTCCCGCTTCTCTTCGACTGATAAGCCGACGGTATTTGACTTCGCTTGCAACTTGGCTATTTGTTGTTCGACACACTGGGCGAGTATTCTATCCAGTGAATCGCAAAAAAGTTCTGACGCATTTTCATCGTCAACATGTAGGTCCCAGCCAGCCAAACGGGCTAACAAGGCTTCTTGTTTGGTTCCCCGCCAGTGCTCTAGCAACTGACCGGTAGTGATATGGGGGCGCTGTCGACAGATCTCAAGGATCGGGTTTAACAACGCTAACCCGGGTAAATCAATGGTGTCTGCCGAGGGTAACGGCGGCACTTCTTGACCAAGCATGGGGTACTGCACCAATAAGGCAATCACCTCACGCATGGGTGTACGCTTAATGTCAGGCTGACCATGGACCTTAACAGGTTGTCCTTGCCGGCTGATTAGCGTATCCAACTGGTGATCATCCATAATACCGAGCTTTTGCCCTAACGTATTACGTAAATAAAGACGTAACGTATCACCCGGCACTTTCTCAATCAGTGGCACAGCTAAGTTAGCTAGCTTGGCTTTGCCCTCTCGGCTACTGGTATCCACCTGCTTGAGCAAGGTATTAAACATAAAGGTCGATAAGCTTTGTGCCTCGCTTAAGCGCTGCTCAAAACCTTCTTTCCCTTCTTGGCGGATCATGGAGTCAGGATCATCGCCATCGGGCAAAAACATAAACTTCAGCTGCCGACCATCATGAATATAAGGCAGGGCTTGCTCCATCGCACGCCATGCCGCATCACGACCGGCACGATCACCATCGTAGCAACACAGTATAGTACTGGTTTGCCGGAACAGGGTTTGAATATGTTCACCTGTGGTAGAGGTCCCCAATGAGGCAACCGCATAGTCAACGCCAAATTGCGCCAACGCCACCACATCCATGTAGCCTTCAACCACCAAAATACGTTCGGGGTGGCGGTAAGACTGCATCACCTCATACAAACCATACAACTCACGACCTTTATGAAAGATCGGGGTTTCAGGTGAGTTAAGGTATTTAGGCGTGCCATCTCCCAATACCCGGCCACCAAAACCAATCACACGACCACGTCGATCGCGAATCGGGAACATAATGCGGCCACGAAAACGGTCATAAGTATGGCCATTGTCATTTTCAATCAGCATCCCTGCCGTTAACAGTTGCTGCTGATCGGCTTGGCTGCGCCCAAAACGTCGCTTAATCGTATCCCATTGGTCAGGAACGAACCCGACACCAAACTGTTTTACCACTTCTCCGGATAATCCGCGCTGTTTGAGATAATCGATGGCCACTTGCCCAGCATCGGTGCGTAATTCACCGCTGTAGGTACGCGCAATGGCTTCCATCATCTCGTAGATTTGGCGCTTATCATCACTTGGCATGCTGGGCCGTGCGGAACCCCCCGACGACTGCTCGCGAGGTACCTCTAAACCCAGACCACTGGCTAGCTCTTCGATCGCTTCCGGAAATTCGAGCCGTTCGAATTCCATCATAAAGTCAATCGCATTGCCGTGCACACCACATCCGAAGCAGTGATAAAACTGCTTATCCTGGCTCACACTGAATGAGGGGGTTTTCTCGTTATGGAACGGGCAACAGGCACTATAGTTTTTGCCTTTTTTCTTGAGCTTGACCCGTGCATCTATGATCTCAACGATGTCGAGACGTGAAAGCAAGTCATCAATGAATGCGCGCGGGATTCTGCCTGCCATAACCTGAAATTTATAAGGAGAGAAGCAAACAAGCCGCGCCGTCCATAATGGAAAGCACGGCTTGTTATAAAGTGAGGAACATCTAGCCTAGGTGTGCTTTGACACGCTGGCTTACTTTCCCCATATCAGCACGGCCCTGTACTTGGGGTTTTAATACCCCCATGACGTTGCCCATGTCTTGCATTGACGAGGCACCCGTTGTTTCAACGGCTGCTTTCACCAATGCGTCGACGTCGTCATCGCTCAGAGGCTGGGGTAGAAATTCTTCTATCACCGCGATCTCAGCAAGCTCTACATCGGCAAGGTCGTCACGACCGGCTGCTTGGTACTGGGCTACGGAATCACGGCGCTGCTTTACATTTTTGGTCAACACAGCCAGGATTTCATCATCGCTTAGCGACTGACGCGTATCCACTTCTTGCTGCTTGATTGCTGCCATTACCAGACGAAGCGTACCGAGGCGCGCTTTGTCTTTTTGTTTCATCGCCGTTTTTTGCGCGTCTTTTAGACGTTCAAGCAATTCCATAGCATTTTCCTGAATCTATCGTTATTAGTACATACGTACGCGGCGTTGGTTTTCGCGTGCCAACTTTTTCAGGTGACGTTTTTGAGCAGCGGCTTTAGCGCGTTTGCGAACGGTAGTTGGCTTTTCATAGTTCTCACGACGGCGAACTTCAGAAAGAATACCTGCTTTTTCACAAGAGCGCTTAAAGCGACGCAGTGCTACGTCAAATGGTTCGTTTTCACGTACTTTAACTACTGGCATGTGCCTTTCACCTCGGGGGTTGTCAGTTACTGCTGGCGAACAATTGGCCAGCCTTGATTAAAAATGGTGCGAAATTCTAATCCGAAGAAGGGGTGAATGTAAAGCGCATCTAGCGAATTACTTCTAAGCCATGTAAGATTGCGCGCACGGTCAGTCTATTCTGACCCTCTCTTCTCCGCTTCGATCATCACATTATATCATGTGGGCAATGATCTTAAATACACAATCTATCGGCTGTTAACCTGAGGTTATGATGCGCATTTTAGGCATAGAGACATCTTGTGACGAAACCGGCGTTGCGATCTACGACGATCAGGCAGGGCTTTTGTCACACCAACTTTACAGTCAGGTAAAACTGCATGCCGATTATGGCGGCGTTGTTCCCGAGCTGGCCTCACGCGATCATGTCAACAAGACCTTGCCCTTAATTAAAGCGGCCATGGCGCAAGCGAACCTTACGCCCGACCAACTCGATGGCATCGCCTATACTGCCGGCCCAGGTTTAGTGGGTGCGTTACTGGTAGGATCCACCATTGGCCGCAGTCTTGCGTATGCATGGCAAGTGCCCGCCGTGGGTGTCCACCATATGGAAGGTCATTTACTCGCGCCCATGCTTGAAGACAATCCGCCCGCTTTTCCTTTTGTCGCCTTGCTGGTGTCAGGCGGCCACACCTTATTAGTAGAGGTGAAAGGCATTGGCCAATACCGTATTTTAGGTGAATCGATTGATGATGCTGCCGGTGAGGCGTTTGATAAAACCGCGAAACTGATGAATCTCGATTACCCGGGTGGCCCATTACTGTCTAAACTCGCCGAAAAAGGCACCCATGGCCGCTTTACCTTTCCGCGTCCGATGACTGACCGCCCAGGGTTAGATTTCAGCTTTTCTGGCCTGAAGACCTTCGCGGCCAACACCATTGCCGCCAACGACACCGATGATCAAACACGAGCAGACATTGCCTATGCATTCCAAGATGCAGTCGTCGATACGCTGGCAATTAAGTGTAAACGCGCCTTAGACCAATGTGGCCTGAATCGTTTGGTGGTTGCCGGTGGAGTCAGTGCTAATCGTTATCTACGTGAAAAGCTCGATGTGCTGACCAAAAAACGTGGCGGCGATGTATTCTATCCTCGCCCTGAATTTTGCACCGATAATGGCGCGATGATCGCCTACGCGGGCATGCAACGACTTAAAAACGGTGAGCATATGGGACTCGGAGTTAAAGCTCAGCCTCGTTGGCCACTAGACACACTCGCGGCTGTTGATAGTAAACAGACAGACTCATGACATGACGCGATAACCCGTGGCGTATCAATACGTCGCACCCTAATAAGTCGCACCATCGCGAAAATAGTGCAATCATCCCCAAAAGGCAGCCATCGGCTGTCTTTTTTGATTTAGGCACGGTGGTATCTCGCTCGGTGCATCGCGCTTGTATCGCGCTCTATCGCTCTCGCCGCCACCAACGAAGTAAAACAGGCTTTTCTTCTCCATCCAATAACCGTCGGATATTGTCGTAATGGCGAAATAAAATCAGGCAAGAAAGCATGGCTACGGGCATGGTAAATTGCGGCTTAATCCACCAGGTAAACAGCGGGGCGACAATCGCGGTGACGATCGCGCTTAATGACGAATAGCCGGTTAAGACCAAGACTAGCCCCCAGGTGGCGACCAGCAATCCAGTGAGACTTAACCCGATCGGTGCCATTGCGCCGAGCGCGGTAGCAACCCCTTTCCCGCCTCGAAAATGAAAAAACACCGGATAAATATGACCAAGGCATGCAGCAATCGCGATTAGCCCCAATAAAAAAGGATTGATCCCGATTAAGTAACTAAGCCACACCGGGATCGTGCCTTTGAGCATGTCGCATAACAGCACCAGTGCCGCCGCAAACCGTCCACCGAGCCGATAAACATTGGTCGCGCCTGGATTTTTAGACCCCTGATCTCTGGGATCGGGTAAGCCAAAGGCACGACAAACCAGGACGGCACTAGAAACAGAGCCGAGTAAGTAGGCAGCGATGATGATGGCAATGGCCAGTGCAGTCATGTGAAATCCCTAGAGTTTGTGCCGCATTCGTTGCTATAGTGCGCCCACGTTCATCGATAAACCTATCATGGATCGGAACGTATCACGTATCCATCTGTCAATGGACACATCCAATGATACGAACTTTCTTACCACAGTGGTATCCGACCTGTCACGGAGTGTGAAAAAACATGGATTCCGTATTCATAGAACAACTCGACGTGTACACCACTATCGGTGTTTACGATTGGGAACAAACCATCCAGCAAAAGTTGGTGTTCGATATTGAAATGGCGCACGACAATCGCCCTGCGGCCCAACAGGATGACGTCACCCTTGCGCTTGATTATGCTAGCATCAGTGACGCCGTTATTGCCCACGTTCAAGCCAGCCGCTGCGCACTAATCGAGCGCGTCGCCGAAGAGGTTGCGAGCCTGATCCAATCTCAATTTGGCGTGCCTTGGGTGAAAATCCGCGTCGCCAAACCCGGCGCTGTGGCGCCCGCACAGTCTGTAGGCGTTGTTATAGAGCGAGGCACACGGTGACACAAGCATTAGTCAGTATCGGCTCGAACATTGAGCGCGATTTTCATATTGAAGCGGCCGTTCACGCTCTGCGTCAACTCGATCCACAGTGTCGATTTTCTCGCATTTTTGAAGCCGAGCCGGTCGGGTTTGAAGGCCCTAACTTTTATAATCTCATTGCCGAACTTCATACCGCCCAACCATTAGAGACCTTTTGGCAGGCCATCCGCGATATCGAACGGCAGCATGGCCGTCAGCGTGATGACATTAAGTATCGCGATCGTACCTTGGATATCGACTTACTCATCTTTGGTGATCACTGTCAACCCAGTGGCCCTACCCTACCCCGCAACGATATCTATAAATTTGCTTTTACCCTTTGGCCGCTCGCCGAACTGTGTCCAACACAAGCGGTGCCGGGAGATGGTCGTACCTTCGCTCAACTTTGGCAGGCATTTGACCAGCACCAACCACTATGGCCTATTGATACGCCGGCCTATTTGAAGGATCAATCATCATCATGAGCCTATTCGAAGCCTTCTTTTTAGCCTTGATTCAGGGACTGACTGAGTTTCTTCCCATTTCCAGCTCCGCGCACCTGATCCTCCCTTCCCAGTTATTTGGTTGGGCCGATCAAGGGTTAGCGTTTGATGTGGCCGTGCATGTGGGCACGTTGGCGGCAGTCATCGGCTATTTTCGCCGTGAAGTCCGGAATTTGCTCGGCGCGTTTTTCGCATCCTTAGCAGGAAAACACAGCCGCGATAGTCAATTAGCTTGGATGATCGTCTTAGCGACTATCCCAGCTTGTCTTGCCGGGCTGTTCCTAAAAGACTTGATAGAATTGTACTTACGCTCGGTATGGGTGATCGCAGCCACTACCTTGGTATTTGGCGCCCTATTGTGGTGGGCCGATCGTCACGCGCGGCTTGCCAATGACGAATACCAAACCACCCAGTCGCGGGCATGGTTGATTGGTATCGCACAAGCGCTGGCATTAATCCCAGGGACATCTCGCTCTGGCGCGACCATCACCGCCGCCTTAATGCTGGGCTACACACGCGAAGCCGCGGCACGATTCTCGTTTTTGATGTCGATTCCGATCATCACTCTGGCGGGTTCCTACCTTGGTTTGCAACTGGCAACGAGTCCTGAGCCGGTTGCGTTAGCGCCAATCGGTGTGGGCGTGTTGGTTTCGTTTGTCAGTGCATATGCCTGTATCCACGCGTTTTTGAAATTGGTCACGCGCGTGGGAATGCTCCCTTTTGTTATCTATCGTTTGGTACTCGGCGCGGTCTTAATCGCTTTTATCGCCGGATAAAACAGGCACCGCTGAGTAAAATAGGCGGCACTGCTGAGTAAAAAAAACCAAGCACGAGAGCGCTCGTGCTTGGTTTATTTTTTTGCCTCGGCTTTTTTACCTCGTCCTAATTGCAGCGCTACGTCCTGATTGCAGAGGGTCGTGGTCGAGTGGCTAAAACACCTTACTCACCAGCCACCTTCATTGAATCAATAATGATCGACCCGGTTTGAATCTGACTGCGGGTTTCAATGTCAGTGCCGATGGCGACGATATTGGCAAACATGTCATTCAAGTTACCAGCAATGGTGATCCCACTGACTGGGTACTGTATTTCGCCCTTTTCCACCCAAAAACCAGCGGCACCGCGTGAGTAATCGCCGGTGACTGGGTTAACACCTTGCCCCATCAGTTCGGTAACCAGCAATCCGGTTCCTAATGTTTTAAGCATGGCATCCGTATCTTGGCCTGTGTGGCTCACGTACCAGTTATGAATCCCGCCGGCATGACCTGTGGGTGCCATATCTAGCTTACGGGCGGCATAACTGGTCGCTAGGTAGGTTTTCAAGATCCCTTGCTCAATAATGCGTCTGTCTTGTGTGATCACCCCTTCGCTATCAAACGGCGCACTGGCGGCCCCTTTACGCACATGGGGCAATTCATTGATAGTGAGCCAATGCGGAAATATCTGCTCGTCCTTTTTGTCTAATAAGAACGAGGATTTGCGGTACAGTGCCGATCCGCTAATCGCCATGACCAAATGACCAAACAACCCCGTTGCGACACTACGATCGAACATCACGGGCACTTGGCATGTCGAGACACTGCGCGGATTCAAACGGGCAACCGCATGTTTGGCCGCTTCAACCCCGACAAATTCAGGGGTCCATAAATCGGCTTTGTCACGCGCCACTGTGTAGCTCATGTCACGCTCCATGCCGCCCTCGCTTTGCGCAATCACCGAGCAGCTTAGCGCCTGTTGACTTGACGGATAGCTCCCGAGCATACCGTGGCTATTGCCATATACTCGGATCCCATAGTGACTGTCATAGCTGGCACCATCACTGAACTTGATCCGGCTGTCATGATTCAGGGCTGCTTGCTCAGCTTCAATCGCCAATGCCGCGGCGGTATCCGGTTCGGGCTCATCCGGATAAAACAAGTCCAAATCCGGGTAGTCAAACGCCATCAAGTCTTTCGGCGCCGGACCACCAAAGGGATCGGGCGAGGTATAGCTCGCGATTTCTAACGCGGCTTCGACCGTTTTAGCTATCGCTTTTTCAGATAAATCGGTGGTGGAGGCGCTGCCTTTACGCTGATCGCGATATACGGTGATGCCGAGCGCACCATCTTGATTAAATTCAACGTTTTCGACTTCGCCCATTCGCGAGCTTACACTGATGCCGGTACTTTTGGTGATAGCGACTTCGGCTTGATCACTTCGCGCCGACGCCATATCTAGCGCACGACTTACCGCTTGGCGAAGCTGCTGCTCTTGTTCAGCGACCTGTTGTTTCACACTCATAGTTGACCTTTTTGATTCGCATTCGAGTTCGACATCGTGAGCTCAGYGAGGCTATGATAAAAAAGCCCGCGTTTGGGCGCGTTTCTTGTTAACATACGTGTCATTGCACATTCTCACTGAGGTTGAACATGGGCCGTAAAAATAAACCCGCTCCCTGGGAGGAAGAGGAAGAAATCATCTGGGTTAGCAAGTCCGAGATGAAGCGCGATATGCTTGCTTTACAATCGCTCGGCGAAGCGCTGGTTAAACTCAAACCCGCGGTATTAGAAAAATTCCCGCTTGATGACAACTTGCTCTCTGCGATTCTCGACGCACAACGTTTAAAAAACGAAGCCCGTCGACGCCAGCTCCAGTACGTGGGCAAATTGATGCGATCGCGCGATCCTGAACCGATACAAGCAGCGCTCGATAAGTTGCAGAACAAACATGCTCAACATAGCATGGCGCTACAAAAAATTGAGCAGCTACGCGATCGTATTATCGATCAGGGCGATAGTGCGATTAGTGATGCGCTCTTACAGTATCCTGATGCTGACCGTCAGCGTTTACGCCAGTTGGCACGTCAGGCTCAAAAAGAGCAACAGCAAAATAAGCCGCCCAAGGCCTATCGCGAGATCTTCCAATATCTCAAAGGCTTTTACGACCAAAGCCTATAAAACAATACGCCAGTGCCTCGCACTGGCGTAGATTGGTTAAGATTCGGTGCCACCGACGGTCATCGCATCTAATTTCAATGTCGGTTGCCCAACACCAACAGGCACGCTTTGCCCGGCTTTCCCGCAAACCCCAACGCCAGGATCAATCGCCAGATCATTGCCCACCATCGATACCTGCTGCATGGCTTCAACACCACTACCAATTAAGGTCGCGCCTTTCACCGGAGTAGTGATTTCACCCTTTTCAATCAGGTAAGCTTCTGACGTAGAGAATACAAATTTCCCCGAGGTGATATCGACCTGCCCGCCGCCAAAGTTCGGCGCATATAAGCCTCGCTCAACACTGGCAATGATCGATTCAGGGGTACTGTCTCCACCTAACATATAGGTATTGGTCATGCGTGGCATCGGCAAGTGTGCATAAGACTCGCGACGACCATTCCCGGTGGGCGCCACACCCATGAGTTTGGCATTGTGCTTATCTTGCATATAGCCTTTGAGTACGCCATTTTCGACCAATACATTGTACTGGCCTGGCACCCCTTCATCATCGATACTCAACGAGCCGCGACGATCATTCATGGTGCCGTCATCAACGATAGTACACAGAGGAGAGGTTACTTGCTCACCAAGGCTACCGGTAAATACCGATGACTCTTTGCGGTTAAAGTCCCCTTCTAACCCGTGACCGACCGCTTCATGCAGCAACACGCCCGGCCAACCTGCGCCCAACACCACGGGCATCGTCCCTGCTGGTGCCGCGTCTGCACGAAGATTGACCAGCGCGAGACGGATAGCTTCATCAGCAAATTGCAACGCGCGCGACTTACCCGCCTGCTCGTGCAAAAAGACCTCGTAACCATAGCGGCCACCGCCACCAGCACTGCCGCGCTCACGACGACCATCTTGCTCAACTAACACTGAGACCGATAAGCGCACCAAAGGACGAATGTCGGCACCATAGGTACCGTCCGTCGCTGCAATCAGCACTTGCTCATACAAGCCGTTTAAACTGGCATTCACTTCTTTGACGCGTGGCTCTTTAGCACGAATATAGCTATCGATTTCTTTTAATAAATCAATTTTCTGCTCACGCGTCAGGCTTCCCAGCGGATCAATGGGCCCATAGTAAGGGGTCGCTTGGACGGCACGAAAGGCGCTGACCTTACCGTGTCCACCCACAGGTGCAATGCCCCGCGCCGCAGTCGCACTTTGCATCAGCGCATCAATGGTAAGTTGATCAGAATACGCGAAGCCGGTTTTTTCTCCGCTAATTGCTCTGACACCAACACCACGGTCGATATTAAAGGAGCCGTCTTTAATAATGCTGTCTTCCAGCGCTAACGATTCATGCCAAGTGGATTGGAAGAAAATATCGCCATAGTCAATCTGGCGACCGCTTAAGTGCGCCAGCGTCGCATGAAGCTGCGACTCACTCACGCCCGCCGGGCGCAGTAAGGTTTCTTCGACCTGTTCCAGACTCATTCGCTTACTCTTGGTTGTGGCCGCCGAGCTGGCAGCCGAAAGAAAAAGATAACGCGCCGAGGGTGCGCTATTTCAGTTGGCTTTGCAACCGGGTATGAGACAGTACGGGCATCTTGCCCCGAATGGATTCACTGACACTAAAATCAAGCTCTGCCCACGTCACCCCGGGTTCACGCCCCAGGGATGTGACCACTTGCCCCCAGGGATCAATAATCATCGAGTGCCCCCAGGTTTGCCGCCCTTTACTGTGCTCGCCACACTGGCCTGCGGCAATAATCCAACACTGGGTTTCAATTGCCCGAGCGCGTAGCAGGGGCTCCCAATGCGCTTGACCGGTCACGCGGGTAAAAGCTGCCGGCACGGTGATGACATCGGCCCCTTGCGCGCGTAGCGCTTGGTACAAAGGCGCGAACCGTAGATCGTAACAAATGCTCAACCCTAGGCAACCGAAGGGCGTATTCACCGTCGACAGTTGGTCGCCCGCAGCAAAGTAATCTGACTCTCGATACCGGCCATGCGCATCAGCCACCTCGACATCAAACAAATGTAATTTATCGTAGCTGCCCCGAAGATGCCCGGCATTATCGAACACTAAACTGGTACTGCTCAGCAGCCCGTTGTCATTTTGGATGGGAAAAGCGCCCACCACTAACCAAAGGTCGTACTGGTGCGCCAACTTGGCAAGCTGTTGCTGTAACGGGCCATGGCCCAATCGTTCAGCATGACGTTGATAATCACGTTTCCCGCCAAACACTAACGCATTTTCTGGGGTCAGCACCAGTTTCACGCCTTGATCACTAAGTCGGTGCAAACTGGCTTGCAGTGTCTTCATGTTATGGGCGGGATCGGCACTGGATGTCATTTGGATAACACCGGCTTTCATCATGCTCACTCCTTGGCTTTTTCTGCCTGCTCGCGCAATCGTTCAGTCGCTTCGGGGGGAAGGGCTAACGCTTCTTGGTTACGCGACACTTCCCGAATATCTGGTGTGCCAATCGAACCTGTCACTTGGTAGCGTACTTGGGTAAACACATCCATCACCGGAGAAATTGCTGTCGTCACCGCGAGTACATACAGCGCGGTTTGCGGCGTAACCGCAAAGGCACTTAATACCGGGATCCCTGAGGTAATATCCGGCGTAAAACGCACATCCGCATTGACTTGGTTTTCCACTAAATTGGCAATACCTTTGATAACCATATCACCGGCAATGCCATCCATGCGGATATTATCGGTGACCAAGACGCCATTTGTGATCACGGCCCGCCCCGTGATGTCATCAAACGCCAGTCCATCGTCAAACACGCCCGAGAAATCGAGCTGAATTTTACGCAAAATAGAATCTAAGCTAAATAACCCTAACAATTTACCCGCGCCACCAACACCACTGATATAACCGTCTTGGATATCCGCACTTACCTCGCCATTGAGGCTGGATATATCAGCTTGCCAAGGTAAACCGGCATAATTCAGTGCGGCTTGGGTGGTAAAGCTTGCATCTTGGATCCCACCACTGACGCCAAATCGTCCCATGAGATCCGAAGTACTTTCGCCACCCAGTGCTAACGTCAATGCGGTTTGATGGCGCCCTTGTTTATCTATCCGCCAATGCCCATTGACCGCTGCATGGTTATTGCCGCTTTTTACCGTCAGTGACGACAGTGTTAGCTGCTGATCGTGTTTATTGACAACGGCCTCGACACGTCCCAGTCGATACCCTTCTAACCAAAGATCATCAATCGTGAGGCGTGATGGTGGAATGGCGGCCAGTAAGGCTTTGTCTGCAGCCGTGGCTTGGGGATCCACAGGCTGAAAGAGTGGTGCGTCGGTAGGTTGGGTCTGGTCGGACGGCTGTCGATTGATATGCCAGTGATCAATATCGACCGCTAAACGACCTTCTATTGGCCAGTTTGCTTGTCCGCTGAGCTCTTGACTGCCGACCAGCACATGCCATCCCTTCGCTTTTTGACGCGCGGCCACTGATAAGTCATGAAAAGCGAGCTTCCCGGCCGAGAGTTGATCGACTTTGACATTCACACGTTGCGGTATCGGTAAGCCAGGGTATTGATGTTGCCGATCCGGCCATGCTTGCCGCACGTGTTTCCACACTGCGTGCCACGCGTCTACATCCAAGCGTGCAAGTGCCAGATCAAAGCGATGACCGCGAGTGGCGAGGAGTGTGGGTTGTTTATCGCCAACTTGCCACTGACTGGACACAAATTCTGGGGTCGCACCTTGGGTATTAATTCGTGCTTGATAATTCACATTTGGCAACTGTACGCGCCCCGTTAACCCTTCACGGTTACCGCTTGCTTCTATATGCGCCTGCCCTTTTTGCCAGCGCGGTTTGTGAAGCGGCGCAGGCAGCGTTGATTGCAGTGGTGTCGTATCGACATCAATGCCGAGCTGGTAGTCAAACCCCGTATCATGAAGGGTAAGATCGAGCCCAGCCTGCCAACGTGCGCCTCCAGAAAGGTAAGGCTTGAGCGGCAGCGATAACTGGTTCAGCAATGGCACTATATCCCAATCCGCCTCGATACCTACATCCAACTGATAGCCGGCAGAGGCAGCTTCGCCCGTAAGATCTAGGTTGATAGCTTGCCCCAGCCACTGAGCACTCATCGATTGGGCCGTGATGCCATCGTCGTCAAACGACAGTGCCCCCGAGACATTGTCCAAGGCCATAGCAGGCGTTTGAATCCTGACTTGGTTACCCGCAAAGTCCACCTTGCCGCTTGCATGAGGTTGCTCACCATCAAGCGGGATCGATAAACCTAACTGCGCATTGACTAATCCGTCGACGTTGATATGAGTTAAGGCGGCACCGACCGTATCCACTAATGGGGTGGCCAGCATATAGCGGTGCACCGCGTCTCCTGTCGCCGAGAGCGAGGCCTTGAGTTCAAGGCGACTGTCTGCC
This sequence comes from Salinivibrio sp. MA427, assembly GCF_001996115.1. Taxonomy (NCBI): domain Bacteria; kingdom Pseudomonadati; phylum Pseudomonadota; class Gammaproteobacteria; order Vibrionales; family Vibrionaceae; genus Salinivibrio; species Salinivibrio sp. MA427. The sequence continues at coordinate 10,105 of NZ_MUFH01000003.1, read as the reverse complement.
TCGGTCATGTCGACAATGTTTGCCTGAACCTGACGACTGACGGCATCGTTTAAGCGAACATGATCACCCTCAATCGTCAGGCCTGCGTTGTCGAACAAGAGTGTCGCATCAAGCTCTGTCAGCGTCGGCCAGGCGGTATCAAAGCTAAATGCCCCATTGCGCAGCGGCACTTTGGCTTGAAAAATGCCATCATGCTCACGGTATGGAAAACTATCCAGGGCACCAAACCAAAGGATTTCACTACCCTCGGCTTGGCCTCCTTGAATGGCACGTGATAAATATCCGGTCAGTGATTCAGGCAGGGCGCGCGTTGGCAAATAACGCCACGTTTGTCCGGCATCGGTCACATCGGCATGGGCGTAAAGCGCAAGAAATGGCGCCCCCTGCTTGGGAATATCAAGACGAAAGGCGCCGGTTCCGTGAACATCTGCACCGGTGACCGCTGCCTTTTCGCTCCAAATCGAGACGCCTTGGCTCGTCGGTTGCCAATTGAGGGTGAGCTGACCTTGTTCAAGTGGCAAAGGCGCTTGAAAAAAGTCGCCATATGGCAGCGACTGCGCGCCAAGTTCAAGCTGTGCCTGACCACGTCCTCCCTCGCCAGATAGGGTAGCATTTAAGCCATGAAACGCCGGAAAATACCCCCAGCGTTCGGCCGACACCTCGGTCAGTGTCGCTTGATAGCGTAGCGGCGTTGTCGGTTGTTTGCTCAATGCGAGGGATTCAACCTGGCCCGCCGGTGCCAGCGCGGCCGCTATACGGTGCTGTTGTTCCGACTGACTGACCAAGCCGAGTAAAGGCTGTAATAAGGCAATATCCAGGTCGGCCGCATTGAGACGCCAACGCTCGTTCGTTCCTTGCCATGACAGCCGAGAAATCGCAGGGGCTGTGGTGGCATTTTGCTTCACCCATATTCCGTCCGTATCCACGCGCCACGCACGTTTGCCTTCTGCGGTCAGTTGGACTTGGCTATCTTTCACCGCCCAGGTTTTTGCCTCTTCCGTGCTGTCATGCCATTTGAGCGCGAGATCATCAATCGATAACAACGCATCACGGGGTTGGCCGCGTTCCACGCGCACCCAGGCTTGGGCATCTAAACGCGCCGCATCAATGGTCACTGAGGGCGTCAATGTTTGCGTGAGCCACGGCGCGAGATCCATCGCTTCACTGGCAAGATAAAAATCGCCAGTCAGGGTGTCGACGCCTTGGGTTTCAGTAAAAGCGGCTTTAACACGTACGGCTTCTAGCTGGGTGCCTTTCACCCCAATTCGCGCTTGTACCTGATGTTGTCCTGCTTGATTACGCCAAAAGAGATCCTTGATAGTTAATACTTCTGTTTCAAGCGATGGGGTCACCAGGATGACTTTGGCGTTCGGTATCGAGAATTGGCCCAAACGGGCAAGGAAGAGATCTTCAAGCCGGGCACGCACATTGGTACCCGTGTCTTTTTCTGGCAACTGACCGGTATCCAGCACCAGGCCATCGAGTGTTACATGAGAAAAAACCGGTTGCCAACGCATCAGTGTCGCGGAGACATCAAGCTGTAAATCAATATGCTGAGCCGTCAAAAGCGCCGAACCATTATCGCTCGTCGCTAGAGAGACATTTTTTAATGTCAGTGAAGGGGTCAWATTACGCCACTGCCCGGCAATGCCCTCAAGTTGCGCACTGAACCCCGTCTGCTCAGACACCCATTGCCGCAACGGCGCTTGCAAAAGCTCAACATTGGGCAATAGAAAGCGCAAACCGCCTATCAATAAGGCGGTGATGACTATCATGCTGATCACGCTGGTCATTAACCAGCTGACACTTTTTCTCACCCAAGCCATGGCTTACATCATTACTACGTCAAACTGTTCTTGTGTATACAAAGGCTCTGACTTCACTTTGACTTGCTTACTAATAAATATTTCCAATTCAGCCACAAGGTGAGAGTCTTCGCCGGCAAGGGCTTCAATGACTGCCGGCGCGGCATAGACAACAAACTTATCCGCATCATAGGTACGATTGACCCGAGTGATTTCTCGCAACACCTCATAACAGACGGTTTCCACGGTTTTGACCGAGCCACGCCCATCACACGTTGGACATCCACCACACAGCACGTGTTCGATACTTTCTCGTGTCCGCTTACGGGTCATTTCGACCAAGCCTAACTGAGTAAAGCCATTAATGTTGGTTTTTACTCTGTCTTGGCTCAATGCCTGCTCAAGCGAGTGCAGCACGCGACGGCGATGCTCATCCGTGCTCATATCGATAAAGTCGATAATGATGATCCCGCCCAGATTTCTCATCCGAAGCTGACGTGCAATAGCGCGAGTGGCTTCAATGTTGGTATTAAAAATGGTTTCATCGAGGTTGCGGCGTCCAACAAAGGCGCCGGTATTAATGTCGATGGTGGTCATCGCTTCCGTTTGGTCGATGATCAGGTAGCCGCCCGATTTTAGCTGTACTTTACGCTCTAACGATCGTTGAATTTCGTTTTCCGTGTCATACATATCAAAGATGGGCGCTTGTCCGTCGTAATACGCCAACTTATCGGCTAATTCAGGCACAAATTCGGCGGTAAACTCTTGTAGCTTTTCATAGGCCTGTTTGGAATCGACCCGAATCAAGTCTAACTCAGTGCCAACAAAGTCACGGACAATGCGCTGCGCCAACGCAAGCTCGCCATACAGCATGGACTTGGTTTTATATCGGGCGCGTCGCTCTAATACCTTGTTCCATAATCGCTTTAAAAAGGCGGCATCTTGCGCCATTTCATTATCTGTTGCGCCCTCAGCGGCCGTGCGAATAATAAAGCCACCCAGCTCGTCACAATACTCACTGACGATGCTTTTTAGGCGTTTGCGCTCATATTCGCTCTCGATCCGTTGCGATACGCCCACATGGGCAGCGCCAGGCATGAAAACCAGATAGCGCGAGGGCAAGGTAATGTCAGTGGTTAAACGCGCGCCTTTTGTGCCTAGCGGATCTTTCACCACCTGCACCACAATATCTTGCCCTTGACGGACAAGTTCGGAGATATCGCGAACTTGAAATTGCTGTTTCTCGTTTTCTGATACGCATTCGGTATGAGGAACAATATCAGAGGCGTGTAAAAACGCGGCCTTCTCTAAGCCAATATCGACAAAGGCTGCCTGCATTCCAGGCAAAACACGACTGACCTTACCTTTGTAGATATTGCCTACAATTCCGCGTTTCGCTTCACGTTCTATGTGAATTTCTTGGAGGTTGCCCCCCTCTACCATCGCCACCCTCGTTTCACTGGGTGTGACGTTTATTAACAGTTCCGCACTCATGGTTTCCCCGATGTCTCAAAAGTGGGGCCTAGCGCCACTCGTTGGTGCGCTCAGACCGAAAATTGTTTGAGCAGTTGCTCGGTTTCATACAGTGGCAAACCAACGACGGCGTGATAGCTTCCATCGATACGGATCACAAACTTACCGCCCAATCCTTGAATCGCGTATGCACCGGCTTTATCCGCGGGTTCCCCCGACTGCCAATAAGCATCAATCATCTTATCCGTCAGTGAACAAAACCAGACTTTGGTGGTGACAACGGTGGTGACTTGCTTGATGGCATTTGCCACTGTCACGGCCGTCATCACTTGATGCTCTCGCCCAGACAGCTGTTTAAGCATCCGGGTTGCATCGGCTTGATCTATCGGCTTTTCCAGTACTTGGTCACCATCAACCACAATGGTATCCGCGCCAAGTACCGGGATGTGCCCACCCGTTTGTATCACGCCGGCTCGCGCTTTATCTTGCGACAAGCGTGAGACATAGGCATAGGGCGATTCGCTCGCGTTTTGTTTTTCCTCTACATCGATGACGACACGGGAAAAGTTGACGCCCATTTCGGTGAGCAGTTCATGGCGTCGAGGCGATCCCGAGGCCAGGTATAAATCACAATGCATAGTCCCTCGCTAACGAATGGCAAACCGACGGCGTAACCGGCGCAATAGTAAGAACACCCAGGGCCACAGTATGAAGTTAAGCACACCCGCCCAAAGCTGTTCAGGGTTAAACTGTACGTTAGAGACTAAATACTCCGCCCAGAACTCGATCAATTTTCCAGCCAAGGTCAGTAAAGACAGTAAAAGCGCTTGGTGCCAATAGGACATATTGCGCAGTAATTGAAAATTAAGCGCGACAATATATATCAAAATGGCCATGGTCATCCCTCGAACGCCCAAGGTGGAGCCCAACATCAGATCCCATAACAACCCGACCACTAACGCTGTCCCGACATTCACTCGATGTGGCAACGCCAGAACCCAGTAAAATGCGACGAGCAAGACCCAAGAAGGACGAAAAGGCGCCAGTTCACCGGGCCACGGAGCGGCCTGCAAAATCAACGCAACCATGAAGGAGAGCCAAATAACCAATTGGCCACGAAATGTCACATTTGCCATTATGGTGATTCTCCCTCGCTACCTGACGACGGCGCAGAGTCAGATGGCGGGTTTTCTTGCTCAGATGACGATTGACTCATAGGCCGATCGGAGGGCGCATTATCGGCTTTTTCTGGGGTTGGCCAGACTAAAAGAAGATAACGTAACCGATCGAATTTTACTGCGGTTGTCGCGGTGACTTGCGCAAAGGGACGTTTATTATCAAACGAGAATTCTGTCACCGTGCCCACTGGATAGCCTTCAGGAAAGACGCCGCCAAGCCCGGATGTCACTAATTTATCGCCCACTTTAATATCCGTGCTACTCGGAATATTATCCAAACCGATATAGGCGGTGGTCCCACGGCCAGACGCTATCACGCGAATATCATTGCGCATCACTTGAACTGGCACCGCATGAGTAGGATCAGTGAGTAACAAGACACGGCTATTATGCGCACCGACATAAGCAACCTGTCCTACGACCCCGTGTTCATTGATCACTGGCTGCCCTTCATACACACCATTGGTGCGTCCTTTATCGAGCATCACTTGGTGTTTATAGGGATCAGAATCGACCGCCATCACTTCGGCGACCATTTTTCGTTCATCACGAATAAACGACGATCCGAGTAGCTCACGTAAGCGTTGATTTTCGCGCTCTGTCTGTGCCAATAGAAGCTGATCACTTTCGAGCTGCAACACTTGTTTGCGTAAGGCGCGATTTTCAGCCACTACACGTTGATGAGCGCGAAACTGCATCACTAATTCATCAAGGGTGTCACGAGGCACATTCGATGCATACTGAAGCGGTGCAACCAAGGTGTTGAGGAAATAGCGGACCCCGGCAAAAGCATCAAGACGACTATCAGCCAGCATAAGGCTGACTGATAGTAGAAGCGCGAAAAACAGGCGTAATTGCAGAGACGGTCCTCTGCCAAACATAGGTTTCATAATGAAAACAACCTGTTTGTTGGCACAGTCACGTTAATCTTCGCTAAAAAGATCGCCGCCATGCATATCGATCATCTCAAGCGCTTTACCCCCACCACGTGCAACACAGGTCAGTGGATCTTCCGCCACAACCACCGGAATCCCCGTTTCTTCGGTCAGTAAACGATCGAGATCGCGCAGGAGAGCGCCGCCGCCGGTAATCACCATGCCGCGCTCGGAGATATCGGACGCAAGCTCTGGTGGGCACTGCTCTAACGCCACCATCACTGCCGAAACGATACCGCTCAGCGGCTCTTGTAGCGCTTCCAAGATTTCGTTGGAGTTAAGCGTAAAGCTACGTGGCACACCTTCAGCAAGGTTACGACCGCGAACTTCAATTTCGCGCACTTCATCGCCCGGATAGGCTGAACCAATCTCGTGCTTAATGCGCTCTGCCGTCGCTTCACCAATCAAGCTGCCATAGTTACGGCGAACATAATTGATAATGGACTCGTCAAAACGGTCACCACCAATACGCACTGATGAGGAATAAACCACACCATTAAGCGAGATGACCGCCACTTCGGTGGTACCACCACCGATATCAATCACCATCGAACCGGTCGCCTCGGAAACCGGCAGGCCAGCGCCAATCGCCGCGGCCATCGGTTCGTCAATCAGATAAACTTCACGCGCACCCGCGCCCACGGCTGATTCGCGAATGGCACGGCGTTCAACTTGGGTAGAACCACAAGGCACCGCCACTAGCACTCGTGGGCTCGGACGCATGTAGCTATGATCATGCACAGACTTAATAAAGTGCTGTAACATTTTTTCGGTGACATAAAAGTCAGCAATGACGCCGTCTTTCATCGGGCGGATCGCGGCAATATTACCTGGCGTTCTACCCAGCATTTGCTTCGCATCATGACCCACAGCAGCCACACTCTTAGCAGAACCCGCGCGGTCTTGACGAATAGCGACAACAGACGGCTCATCCAGAACAATGCCCTGTTCTTTTACATAAATCAGTGTATTGGCGGTTCCCAAATCAATCGATAGATCGTTGGAAAACATCCCGCGAAGTTTCTTAAACATGATGGTCAGTTAATCCTGCAAGCTGTGAAATCAGACAAATTGAGCTAAATGTATCAACGCGCACGGTAAGCAGCAAGATACGGTGCTTTAAACCTGAATGAGATCTGTGTTTTTTTTCAATGCGCTGTCATTTTGATGATTTTTCCATCAAAAACGCATCATTCCCTTTGTTTTTCTGCCGCGGGTGACTGGCATGATTCACCGATCACCAACGTCGTGGACGCTTGTTGTGAAGCCGTTGCCTCCTGATACATCAAATAACACGCGGGCGCTGGCTGCTCATGGAACAACCAAATAAAGTCAACGCGGTTTTGTTCAGGGTATCGTCGTATCTGCCAACGTGTGGTGTCCTGCAGCGCGCTCACTAACTTAGGCAGCGCACTGATTTGGGGATAGCCATATGTTACGCCTATGTCGATACCGTCGACGGTCAGTGATTGAGCAGGCTGATCGGTGATTTTCTCAGCTTTCGCCAAGGAATACGTCCGTGTCGAGGCACTATCAATACCACTTTTTAACCCTTTCAGCGCTGACACATTCGCATCGGCTTCATAATCATAGAACTTAGGTACCGCAATGACGACAAGAACTGACAAAATACTGACTAATAATACGGCTTCTAACCATCCACGTCCCTGTTGAAGTGCTTTTTTTTCCCTAAGCGTCATCGTTTCCCCCAACGGCGCCGCTTTTTCTGGGCAGGATGCGGTGACATTTCGGCACCCAGCAAACGCCCTTGCCCACCTGCCACACCAAGATCTTTCACCACGGACCACTCCTCATTCGTTTCCACACCGACGGCAAGCACCTCCGTGCTGGTTGCTTCACAAGCGCCCAACACACTGCGCAAATACAGCTGGTTTTCAGGGCGTTGGTGAATATTGCGGACCAGGCTACGATGCAGCTTGATATAAGCCGGTTGAATATCTTTTACGTAGTGAGTGCTCACTATCGTTCTGCCTGCTTGGTCAACGACAAGTCGGCACCCTAACGCGGCAATCATTCGTAAGCAAGGTCGCGCGGCATCAAAGTGCGAGACTAAAGCGCCCTCCGAGACTTCCACCAGCAGTCGATTTAATGTACTGCGTGGAGTTTGTAGCAAGGCATCACGCAGCCAAATCACAAATTCGCGCTGACATAGTGAGTATGCACTAACATTCACTGCATAGTTATCAATATAATCACGCGTTTTTAGCCACCATAACGCACGTCCTACGGTAGCCTTGTCGAAAGTAACATCCATGCCGACCCACTCGACCCCGGGCCAAAAGCGCGATGCTTTTAACACTTTACCTTTTTCGTCTTTAATTCGGCCCAAAAGTTCATAATGGAGACGGGTTTTGCCATCTCGTGCAAACACGGGTTGGCGGTAGAGCATGGGGCCTTCACCCGCCATTACCGACTCGAGTAAGGTTCGCCAACGTACACTGCCGCGTTTATCCAAACGGCTGAGTTGTTTATCAAACTGTGACCAGCCATTTTGTCCTGTTAGCTCCGCCGCTTTTAGCGCTCGCTCAGCTTCATCCATTAATCGGCCACGCCGCTCCCCCGCGCCAAAAGAAGTCATGCCCAAATGAAACCAGTTATCTTTATCCAACGCCTCTGACGGCGTCAGTTTATCTAAAGCGTTGGTGATTTGCGCCAAGAAAGGGTGCACTTCATCCCCTGCCTGGTTGACCAATAGGATGGCAAAATCAGACGCAAAGTAACGCGCAAGCACGGCATCGGGAAAACGCTGAGTCGCATTAGAGAGCACGTTACCGATAGCTTGAATCAAGTGATCCGCGGCCTCTTGACCATGTTGCGCGACCAACTCATCCCAGTCGGCGACACGGACTAAAATAACACTGCCTTGACTCGCATCATCGGTCGCCAGTGTATGCAGCCGGTTATCAAACATCACGCGGTTCGCGGCTCCCGTCAGCTGATCGAGAAAGGTATTAGTGCGGATAAAGGTGTCAAAACGACTCCGCTCTTGCCGAGCCTCTTTAAGCTCCTCAATGAGCTGACTCAACGCAGCACTCGCGGGAATAGGCCATTCTCGAGGGTCGCCTTGCTGTGCCTCATCCAGGCGGCCCGCCAAAACTAATCGGCCACGCTGTTCCAATACTTCACTGCCATACAGTTGCCGCCGCAACCATCCGATCCCCCACGCTAAACCAAAGACAATCACCAAAATCGCCGCCGACAACGAAAAGAGGGGGCCAATCGAATACGCAAACTCGGCATAAGGCGGGACAAATGTGAGTTTCACGGCATAACCAGGATGACTGTCGAGCGGAATATCTCGCGTGATAACTTGTTGTGTGGCGATCGTTTGATATTGGATTTGTTCGTATTGATACAAGATCCCGGTTTCTGAATAGATGGTCAAAGAGGTCACGTCACTGGCTTTGAGCATTTTGGGCAACCAGCGTGAAAAATACTGATTGTCTCGTTGCTCGCTCGCCATCTCTTGATCAATCACCTCGACCATGCCATCGACGTAATGCGAGATAAAGTCGATCCCCAGCTGGCGAAAACTGATAGCGCCACCAATAAATAAGACGAAAATGGCGCACACCACGATTAAGGTGACAAATGCAACGAGTCGGTTGGTCAGCTTCATTCCGCTGACTTTAATCGCATTAGCTGTTCTATCCATGATTCTCTGCTGACTGAGGTCGCCTTTTGGGGCTCGTAGCCGCTATTATCAGGCTTAGTGATCATAATGTGAATGCCTAGCCACCATCCGTGGCTACCTTTTCTTCCCCAAGAGGACTCATGGACTGGATTACCTGTACCAAAAGCTTTATTTGTGTGGTCGATCAGGGCTCGTTAGCACAAGCTGCCACGCAACTACATACCTCAAGCTCAGCCTTATCCAAACGCCTGAGTTGGCTTGAGCGCCAGCTTGGCGTGCAACTGTTAAAACGCACCACCCGAAGCTTGTCGATGACCGATGCCGGTGATCTTTTTTATCACCGAGCAAAAACCTGGGTCGACGATTGGCAACAATTAGTCAGTGAAACCACGTCTACCTTTGGGGAAGTCAGCGGCATATTACGTATTGGTGCGCCATTGGTGACAGGGAACCGTTTTCTGGTCAACTTTATTGCTGAGTTTCTTGAGATTTATCCGAAAATCAAGGTTGAGCTCACCACCTTGACCCCAGGACAGCTCCCTGATCTTAATCTTGATGTGGTGATCAGCCGCGAGCTCGAGTACTTCAACTCTGCCAGCTATATTGCGGCAAAGCTGTTTGATTTTCAGCCTGGCTTTTTTGCCTCACCCACCTATCTTGCTCGGCACGCGCCGATTACCCACCCTGACCAACTAAGCCAACATAATATTTTGCTCTATGGTCACTCCCATCAGCCTCAAGAGCGGGTCTTCGAAGATGGCACACGTTTGCAGTTGTCGGGAAACTTTGTCTCGCCTAACCCTGAAGCCTTAGTGAGCGCAGCGGTCATTGGCATGGGCATTATTTTAGGAGGGGCTGGGACCGTGCAAAAAGAAATTGATCAGGGCTTATTAGTTCCCGTATTGCCTGCACTCAAGCAGCCACGCTCATCGGCTTATGCGTATTACCCCAAGTTGGAATACAACCACACGAAGACCAAGCTATTTATCGATTTTATTAAACAAAAAGTTAAACAGTTGTACATTTAGCACGCGCCACCCTTTTATGGGAGGCTAGGTT
>NZ_MUFH01000299.1:0-2927 GCF_001996115.1 Salinivibrio sp. MA427 | reverse complement strand
GTATTTTCTTATTCATCGCATGTCCTCTTGTGTACTTCAACTGACGTTAGCGGACTAACGTTTGTATAGTGCGATGTCTTTGTCCCAACACGCTATGTGTAAAGCGAAGGGGTGAGAGTACCGTTCATAAAAAACGTGTAACCTTGTTGCGACGTTAATCATTTCTGGTACTAGAGTAAATACTCACTCATAAAAAAGCATGATAGTGGGATGAGGTCTCTTTGCCGAGCATTTGGCCGTTTTTTAATAACATCCTGATAATGATAAAGAAGTGACGATGCGGCGTTAAGGCCGGTTGGCGGGCGTGAATACGAGAGGTTGCCGTTAAACATAACAGTAGACGGTAAAATAAAGCCGCTGGCGAGGCAGCGGCTAAACTGAAACGGGCGAGAGTTAGATACCGTCGCGTTCTAGCGGACAGCTCATGCAGCGTGCACCGCCTCGGCCTCGACCGAGTTGGTCGCCGGGAATAGAGAGCACTTTAATGCCGGCTTTATCATATTTTTCATTGGTGTAGGTATTGCCTTCGTAGCCAATCACGACGCCTGGGCGCACGGTCAGCACGTTGTTGGCATCGTTCCATTGCTCACGCTCGGCGGCATAGCTGTCGCCGCCGGTAGTAATGATGTTTAACGGGCCGACATCCAGCGCTTTTTCAATCGCGGTGAGGTAGCAAGACTGTGCTTCCACGTTAAGGCTGTCTTCCCCTTTACGGGTTAAGCGCCAGCAAGGCAAATCAGGGCGCATCACCGTGGGGTAGACTGAGAAAGTATGGATATCCATGTGGGTCATCACGGTATCCAGGTGCATGCATGAGCGGTTTTTCGGCAATTGCACCGCAATCACTTCTTTGGCTTGACCGCTAAACAGTAGGCTACGCGCTAGCTGTTCAACCCCTTGAGGCGTGGTGCGCTCGGACATGCCAATCAAGACCGCGCCGCGGCCAATGACCAGCACGTCGCCACCTTCAATCGCGGCGTTGTCGTAATCGCGGACCTCATCACCGAGGTAATTGACAAATTGGCTTTGCGCGAACTCAGGATGCCAGCGGTAAATGGCGCGCAAGTGATTGGTCTCTCGCTGGCGGGCGGATTTCGCCATTGGGTTGAGTGAGACGCCGCCATACACCCAGCAGGAGGTATCGCGGGTAAACAGATGGTTGGGCAGCGGCTCAATCACGAAGTCGGTTTTGTCGTGCATCGCTTGCATCATCGAGGATGATTGCACGGGTAAATCGATATAGCTTAAGCCACCGAGCAGAATGTCCGCGAGCGTGTTGTGGTCGATATCGGCCATGTAGGCGCGCACATCGTTGGCAAATTGATAGCCAAGACGGTATTGGTTGAGCTGGGTGTCGAGCAGCCATTGCTTGGCATCAGGTTCGGCTAATGTCTCAACCAGTAAGTCGTGCAGTAGGTGCACCTGCACGCCTTGATCCGTGAGTGTGCGGGCGAACATATCATGCTCTTCGCCGGCACGCTCTACCGCCAGAACATCATCAAACAACAAATCGTGGCAGTTAGATGGCGTTAGGTGGTTTAACGCTCGTTCAGGGCGATGAAGCAGAACGCGCTTCAGTTGCCCAACTTCGGATCCAACGTAAAACTCACTCATGGTAGGTCCTCTTTTTCCTTAATACGGGCCAGGCAATGAGACAAACAGCGCCTTGCACATCCGGGATGTGTGCTCACCGATAAGGTGGGAATGCGGGCCGTTTGCACAGGGTGGGCGTGTCTCATGTCCTCCTTGGATGGTCGAATAATGACAACCTTCCGAGGGGAGGTCAATGTTACAAATCACTAACAATCTCGCCAAACTAGCAAGGTCACAGAAAATTCATCAACTTGGCGGTTTTATCGTCAGCTTCGCGGTGAGCGAACGTGGCATTTTTGCCGAAACCGTGCCATATTGCGCCCGTATTCATTTTCTGGAGTCGCGCTTATGTCACAGGCTGAACTGATTGAACAACAACACCAAGAGACGCGCATGATTATCGAGGAGCTTCTCGCTGACGGCAGTGATCCGGATGCGTTATATACCATTGAGCACCATTTATGTGCCGATACCTTTGCGGCGCTGGAAGATGCGGCGGTCGAGGCCTTTAAAATGGGCTTTGAGGTAGCAGAGGCTGAAGAACTCGAGCTGGAAGAGGGCGGCACGATTGTTTGCTTTGATGCGGTAATGGAAACCGCCTTGAATGCCGAACGCATTGATGAGCAGGTAGAAAAGTTGGTGGCGTTGGCCGACAAGCACAACATTGATTACGACGGCTGGGGTACCTATTTCGAGTCGGATGAAGACGAAGAAAGCCCAGAAAGCGAGTAAATTTACTCGCACCAGTAAGCCTCAAAAAGCCACGTTCGCGTGGCTTTTTATTTGCCTGAACTTGTTTACAGCACCTTTATCATGGTGACTTCACAGCTGTCGTGACCGGTGTTTCCCATCCTAGGACACGGCACAAAACCGAGTGACTGATACAAGGCAATGGCGGCGGTGAGGTTGGCGGTGGTCTCGAGGTAGCAGCGCTGATAGCCCCATTCTCGCGCCGTATCCATCGCCTTGACGGCTAACCGCTTTGCGATGCCTTTGCCGCGTAATGCTGGCAGAAAGTACATCTTCTGTAGTTCACACACACCATCGTGCCCAGGCAAAGGGGCGACACCGCCACCGCCGAGGATCACTCTATCTGCTTCAATCACCCAATAGGCGGCATGCGGGTGCGTATATTGTTCGCTGAGATAATCGAGGGTGGGATCGGCCACGCTAAATCCGGCATCGGCACTAAGACCATGTTCGGCCGAAACGCGACGAATGACATCGGCAATGGCAGGGTTATCGCTCGGCGCAATTAAGCGCACATCGAGGGACGCAGGGGCGTGTGAGTCAGCCTTGCGTAAATTTTGGGGGCAATCCTTAGCCATTAATAC
>NZ_MUFH01000298.1:0-2930 GCF_001996115.1 Salinivibrio sp. MA427 | reverse complement strand
TTAGAGTTCAAATTAAATCTAATTTATTGTTATTTTTGACTGTTTCAGTGAGTAAATGCAAAAAATGGCCTTTAGTCATCGGTTTACCTAAATAACAGGTCGGATGTGCATTGCAACGTATTGCCGTCAACCTTACACATAGCATAGCCATCACACTTCGCGTAATGAGAAAAATTCTTTGTTGCATTTCGTAACATTATGCTTAGAATTCTTTCGTACAAACGATAATGGTTATCATAACCGTTCATATAAGGCGAAGGACAACACGACTATGGAATTGACACCGTTTAAGCGCAACCTGATTGCGCTCTCACTATTTGCGGCCCCATTTGGCGCTAATGCGGCGACCCAACAAGAGGTCGTGGCACATTATGCAGACATTGCTCACGCCGTTTTTGCTGATGCTCACACAACCGCGGTTGAACTCGACAGTGCACTGAACGCTTTTATTGCCGAACCTTCTGAAACAACCCTTCAGGCAGCCAAAAAGGCGTGGCTAGATGCACGTGTGCCTTACCAACAGTCAGAAGTTTTTCGCTTTGGCAATGCTATTGTCGATGACTGGGAAGGACAGCTCAATGCTTGGCCCTTGGACGAGGGGTTAATTGATTATGTCGCGGATGGTTATCAGGCAGAACTCGGTAATGCCGGAGCGACAGCTAACATTATTGCGAATCAGCGCATTCAGATTGGCGCCACCGATCTTGATGTTACTGACATCACGCCGACACTGCTGGCAAGTTTAAATGAAGTGGGCGGCTCAGAAGCCAATGTGGCATCGGGCTACCATGCCATCGAGTTCCTGTTGTGGGGGCAAGATTTAAACGGCACCAACGCAGGAGCCGGTGAGCGCCCTTATACCGATTTCGCCTATGGTGAAGCGTGTACCCATGACCATTGTGATCGTCGTCGTGATTACTTGAAAGCGGCTGCTGATCTATTGGTTGATGATCTGGCGTGGATGCGTGATCAATGGGCTGAGGGTAACAAAGATAATTACCGTGCGAGTCTGCTTGCCGATTCAAGTGAGAATGGCCTACGCAAAATGCTATTTGGTATGGGATCACTGTCGTTAGGTGAACTGGCGGGGGAGCGAATGAAAGTCGCGCTAGAAGCCAACTCAACCGAAGATGAGCATGACTGTTTTTCTGACAATACGCACAATTCGCATTTTTATAACGAGCAGGGCATTTACAATGTCATGACGGGGACATATCAGCGCGTGAATGGTAATACCTTATCGGGACCGTCAGTCCTTGATTTGGTTAGAGATAAAAATGCCGATGCCGCAGAGGCAATTAAAGCCAGCTTTGATCAAGCCCAGCAGCAAGTTAAAACCTTGGTTGTTTCTGCGGAGGACAACAACGTGCATTTTGATCAGCTGATTGCTGCTGGTAATAACGAAGGGAATCAACTGGTCAACGCATCTATCGCGGCGCTGGTGGATCAGACCAAGCATATTGAACAAGCGGCGCAAGTGATTGGTATTGATAACCTGAATCCAGACACCGCTGATCACCAATTCTAAACGACATATTATTCTAGTTAGCCCCGTGGTACGGGGCTTTTTGCCTTGTCAGGACACACTATGAAGCCCAATGTCATTGCTTACCTCAACGTGACATGTCTTACTTTTTTGGTGACCACCTCCGCACTTGCGTTCGAGCGCACATCCGGTGGGGGAACAACCGTTATCAAGGAAGGACCGAACGCCTTTTCCCAACCTGCCGCTAACCTGCCGATGAGTGAGCGCATTGATTTCAGTGTCGGTAATAGCTTTTTTCGTAATCCTTGGGTCAGTTCACCGGCATCAACGGATGCCCGTGACGGCCTTGGCCCATTATTTAATACTAATGGCTGCCAAAATTGCCATATCAAAGATGGGCGAGGCCATCCTCCATCGCCAGGTGATATCAATGCCGTTTCCATGTTGGTTCGGCTGAGTGTGCCAGCGATGAGTGAAGCGGAAAAACAAAAGCTGATCCAATATGGCAATATTCCAGAGCCCAATTATGGCGGTCAACTTCAAGATTTTTCCTTACCAGGCGTCAAGCCAGAGGGCAAAATAGCAATCAGCTATCGCGAAGTACCGGTGACCTTTGAAGACGGTGAGACTGTGACATTACGCCAGCCAAACTTAGCTATTACAGACCTTAATTATGGTCCGATGGCAGAGAATGTGCAGCTGTCAGCGCGGATTGCACCACCGATGATAGGTCTTGGGCTACTCGAGTCGATCCCCGCTGAGGCGATCTATGCGTACGCCGATCCTGAGGATGCCAATGGCGACGGTATTTCCGGGCGCCCCAACCAAGTGTGGGATATCGACACACAGCGTACCGCACTGGGGCGGTTTGGGTGGAAAGCCGGATTACCCAACGTGAATCAACAAAATGCAGCCGCTTTTAATGGCGATATCGGGCTAACAACCTCGATGTTCCCTCATCATAACTGTATGCCGTCGCAGTCGGTGTGCGACGATATGCCCAATGGCGGCGATCCCGAAGTGAGTGATAATATTCTCGACTTTGTTGAATTTTATGCTCGCCATCTCGCGGTTCCCGCGCGTCGTAACATCCAAGACTCGCAAGTCCAACGAGGGCAAGAGATGTTTGTTAATGCTGGATGTAACGCTTGTCACGTTGAGTCGTTCACAACAGCAAAACGTCCTGATCTGGCGGCACTGAGTGAACAAGAAATTCACCCCTATACCGACTTACTGTTACACGATATGGGAGAAGGACTAGCGGATCACCGTGGTGAGTTTATTGCGAACGGCCGAGAATGGCGAACGGCACCACTTTGGGGTATTGGTTACACCAAAGAGGTTAATGCTGATGGTACCTACTTACATGACGGCCGCGCCCGAACGTTGATGGAAGCCGTTTTATGGCATGGTGGCGAAGCCGATGGCGCCAAACAGCGTGTAC
>NZ_MUFH01000297.1:0-2942 GCF_001996115.1 Salinivibrio sp. MA427 | reverse complement strand
CTATTGAGTACCTTATTCATAACCTAGCTATAGAAATGGTGCGGAATGGCGAACTAAAAAACGCAAAGGAGCTTCTCAACGAAGTCTTATCGCTTATTAATCAATCACAGCCAGAACAAATCTTGATGTGGCATAACGTCGTAATCGATACAGCGCGTGAAGCGCAAAGTGTTGAATTACTAAAAGTGGCTTACGCAACATTCGAAGAACACTTTCCTCATTGGAATTGCACCGCCGCACAAAAGCTGACGGTCAAAATCACTAGGCTTCGAATGTACTTTAATGATGGACTACAGTCAGATACTAAGGACTTTGTTGCGCAGATAGGAGAAATTTTTGATGAACTCTATCTGTTGAGTGCATCAGAACAGTTATCTGCTTTGAAAGAAATTAGCCATAATATCACGCAAGTCATCCTTACCAACAAGGGCCAACGATCTGTAATTGCGGAACTTAATGGCCTGTTAGATCGTTGTGATTCGATTGCTATTGCGCTGAGTGATACTGTTAAAGCTCAACTTGAGACACTACCGCCCGCGCTAGTGAACCAGCGTATACACTGGCTTGGTCTGCAACATTACCTTGAAAAAATTCGTATACGTCAAAGTACTGCAAGCTTCCCCAAGCAGGCACTGGAAAGCCTGTTCAAATGCCAAAAGGAAAGTGCAGAGTTACACCAGAGTAAGAGGATTCATCGCGTAGCTATTCACGCATGGATGATTATTTGTGACGAATACGTTGCCTATCTTGACCAGTTTTTCTCTCATAAGCCATCGTGGGCGATTGACCTAAAAGAACAACATCAAGATACGGCTATCTCTGCGCTTTATGCAGCCGAAGAAATCCTTAATGAACGAAGAGTCTCCGGCGGCTTTGAGGAGGTAATGGTCGGTGTCGCTTATTTTTACTTAAAGCTCTTTGATGATAAAGCCGCTGCTCAGTACTGGATGTCACAGTTTGACGAAGGAAACTGGAGCCTACAGCATTATGCGCAGTGGTTCCGAGATATGTATTCCTGGGTAAAGTCGGTAACTGGTTAAGTTACATTTTTCTGTCCAGTTTATGACCAAAGGAGTCAATCATTCGGCTCCCTTTCTCGTTAACTCTCATCGTTGACCTAGAGCTCCACCACTTACTCACTCTCCAGTATGTCCAAAATCTCGTCCCAATCCAGAATGGTAATGAGTTTTTTTATAACGTCCTGGGGAGTGCTTTGAGTCTCTTCAGCCAGTTTGTCGAGTTTATCAAGCACTTCATTTTCTATTTCTAGTGTGTCTCCTCTTTGTTTATTTCTAGACTTCTTTGAGCTCCAGGTGCTCCTGAATCTATCGATGAACTTTTTTTTATCGCTTTCAGGGATGAGATCATAAACCGCTACAAGGACTGACTTCCTATCCTCAATGCTAGACGGTGTCCAAGTGTACTTTATTTCTTCTTTTTTTTGAATGTGTTCATAAGCCCATATAAGCTGATTGTGGTGGCAGCCATCTAACCATTTTATCATTTCATTCCGTTTGCTGTTTTTAAGCCACTCACTTTTTAAGTGGTTCGATAATATTTTCTCCTCCTTCTCAGAATAGGGCGAAAAAATAAAACAGCTCTCTATTTGTTCTCTTTTTTCTTCTGTCGTGTTTGGGCGTTTTTCTTTTAGGTATTTGTCATCTAGTTCAAGAGTTATGGGTGTAAAATTTTCGATTATTATTCCTTTCTGGGGCTCCTTGTGCCTCAAAATCATTACCCGTTTTTTTGAATTTTTTCTTATGTAGCACCACAGCCAGTTTGTTTTTCTATCTTCATCGCAAAGGTTCTTGATGTCATAATTTTTTAACTTTTCATCATGTAGTTTATCCTTTGTTCTTTTTAGAAATCTTCCGGTTTCCTCTAGACTGTATTTTACTTCTTTATCGATTATGACAGATAGAAGCTTTATTGCTTTATCGAGTGTAGGCTGACTTTCAATGTCGGCGGTTACGCTTTTCCTCCTTTCAGGCCCTAGCTCTATGAGACCTTCCTCGAGGATTTTACCCCAAAAGAAAGCTAACTCTCTTTCCGTATGTATAGCTGTCGAAAGATGTGTATGTATGACTTGTTTTTGCATGTTAATCAGCTTGCTTGTTCTTTTAGCCCCGTTTTATCACCTTCTTCATGTGATAAAAAGTGAGTTTTTCGCCTTTCGTTCTTAGTGTGATTGTGATCACAAAAAGTGTCATTTTTTGCCTTTTGGGTGACAATAGTGTGCATAAAACGGCATTGGGGTTATGCTCGCCTTTGGGGGTGGCTCATAACTTCCACATGCTCAGATCGTCGGTGATAGAGGGAGAGGCTAGGTTGGCTGGTGGGTGACATGCTCACAGGAGTAAGGGGAGTTGTCGGTATAGTAATATACGTATTCGCTCTTCTCTTCATATACCCATTACCAGTAAAGAAGATAAGGTAAAAAATAATATAACCAGTGTTCCTTTGTAGTACTCACAGAGGAGCATGAGATGGACACACATACATACAAAGACTTTCCTATCCTTCTACCTATCAATGAATGTAAGGCACGTTACTTAGAGAAAATACGCAATATGTTAGCTGATGGTTATCAGGACTATAATAACCTCACTGTTGCTCGTCTTGACTTAAGGTTTCCAGCTACTGATGAGTCTGATGACTTTCTGAAGCGTGATGAGGCCCTCTCCTTCGAGCGATGGAAAAAAGGCACGATTAAACGATTTATTCGAGCTATTGAATTAGAAATGGCAAAGCAAGAGTGTGAGAAGCGAGCGAAGGGTAAGCGGGTGCACCGTTGTAAAGTGCGATATGCCTGGGCAAGGGAGCGTAATCATTCACACAACGATCATTATCATTTCGCGTTGGTATTAAACAAGGATAGGTTTTATTGCTGGGGGAAGTTTGAGAATGTTGAATGCGGTGATGGTTTATATAATATCATTGTC
>NZ_MUFH01000296.1:0-2948 GCF_001996115.1 Salinivibrio sp. MA427 | reverse complement strand
TAATAGACGATTTAGAAATTAAACAAGATCTAGAAATCAAACAAATAGTTAGTAATGCTATCGTTCAGCCATTGGATCCCAGGGTGTTCGGCCATACCAGACGCCGTAAACAGGCAATAATCTTCTTGCGTGAGGCCGTAAGTATGCTTGATCACAGCCAAGCGCTGCTCGCGGAGGTGTTTGCGGATCAGCGGCTCAGGTAGCACGCCCCATGCCTCTTCTTGCAAAATGGTATTGAGCATATATTCAAAGCTAGAAAAGCCAATATAGCGGCGTGAGAAGGGTTGAAGCTCGGGATTGTCTTTTTCGTTGAGGTAGACCATTACCGCTTGCATGGCGTTACGTAGTTGATCATCACTGACCCGACGTAGTCGACTCAACGGATGCTCACTGTTACATACAGACATCATGCGAATTTTACCCAGCGGTTGGTAGTTGATACGAGGGTCGTCAATACGCTCGTAATCGACCCCAAACGCAAAGTCGACTTGTTGGGTTTCAACCAAGTTGGCCAAATCACCGCTCGAGGCCAGCACAAGGTTAAAGGAGGTCGCGGTAAAGCGCTTGTTAAGCTGATGGGCCCAATCCTGCCAAAGTTGATCGGGAATGGCATCATCACGCGCGATCCATACTTCGGCATTAAATCCCGCGTTCGCTTGCTCGCAAGTACGGCGAATACGCGCCGCCGTGACCGATATGCTCTCGAAATCTTTGTACACAGCTTTGCCGATTTCCGACAGTGTTAGACGGTTACCGGTGCGATAGAACAATTCGGCGTTAAGTGATTGTTCTAGCGCTTTAATCGCCATACTTAAACGTGAGCGATTCACATCCAGTTGACGTGCTGCTTCAGACACTGATCCGGTGTCTGCCACTGCACAAAACGCATCAATTTGGGTTAGATTCATGCCGCCCTCCTCGCGCTATCCTACCGGAGCACGGCAAAGACACAAGCAATAAAGGCGTTAGCATTTGTGTGTGACACCTCGTATAGTTACTTGCTCAACCCATTAAAAGCACTGACTTTTTTGGTTAACTCCTTCATGCGTTGATCAAAGCTGGTCACTGCTTGTTCACTTTGTTCAAATACCTCTTGGGTGCGACTTCCCTGCTGCGCTAACTCTTCAATACTTTGATTAATCTCATTCACGGCGCTGCTTTGTCGATTAGCACCATCAGCGATCCGCGCATTGTGCTCAAATAATTTTTGTAGGTTGCTATCCAAGGTGTCCATATTCGCAACCGCTTTTTGGTGAGTATCAAGACTATTCTGACTATCTTGGCTCACTTGATTAATTTGTCCGGTTACATTGTCGGATGCAGCACGAAGCTGATTGATGATTTCTTGGATCTCACTGGTCGACTCACCGGTACGTTGTGACAGCGAGCGCACTTCATCAGCAACCACCGCAAAGCCGCGGCCATGTTCCCCCGCGCGTGCGGCTTCTATCGCCGCGTTAAGTGCCAGTAAATTGGTTTGTTCGGAAATGGCACTAATCACTTCAAGCACTCGAAGAATATTCTCAATATGGTGATTGAGCTCATCCAAGCTAGTTTGGCTCGAGGTCATGTTTTCACCCAGTTGCTCAATATGCCGCAAACTGGTATGCATACCACTTAAGGCCTCTTTAAGCGCCGCATTCCCAGCTTGGGACAGCTCGCCGGCGTGATTTGCCGAATCCGTCACCTCAGTGGTAATTTCAGTAATATCTTGGCTGGCCGCAGAGATAGTTTGCAGCGATTGTTGCTGCACCATCCCTGCCTGATTCACTTCGTGGGCTTGTTGTTTTAGTACCCCAAATGCGGATTGCGACTCGTCAACGGTATGGTTCACTGCCTGCAATGCGTCACGAATACGCGCTAATAGACCGTTAATTTTATTGGCAAGACGTCCGACTTCGGCTTGATCTTTTACTGATATCTGATGACCCAAATCGAGTTTATTGGCAATTTCATCGACTTCAGTTGAGAGTTGCTTGATCGGTTGGGTCAAATTACTGATCACCCAGTGCGTGACAAGCAACGCAATGGCAATAAACACCAAGGTTACTAACAAAGACTGGATAAACTGATTCAAGATGGGTTCCGTTATTTGTGCTTTAGGGATTTCAACCACCACAAAGCGATCTAAGTCTGCTAGCCAGTAAGATCCAACAAAAAATGCTTTATCATCAATAGTTACTTCGCTAATAACCGGTTTATTGGCTCCTTTCGTCACCGCTTGCTGAAAGCGATTGGCGTTGTCTGCATTCAGTGCGGAGTCCGTTGGTGCCACCTCTACGCTGCCGTCGCGCGCGGCTAACATCGCACGCCCTTGCTCTCCAATGCGAAAACCCTGCACGAGATTAACCAAACTGCTGACATTAAAGCCGACACCCGCCACCACATAAGGCTGACCGGTAGCAGCGTTGACAGGGACACTCCGATAATTAATAAAAATCACATACTCGCTGTTATTCACATCGCGATTCATATTCAGCTCATAAGGTTGATTTTTATTCAAAAAATTGGGGTAGAAATCACGATAAGGGTAGGTCTGCATCGAGCTGCTCCGATGCTCACCATCATAGGTAAAAATATACTTGCCTTGCTCTGTGTCTATCGTCGCAAACGCATTATCTGCACCAAGACGCGTTTTCGCGTTGGAAAGTGCCTGATGAATTGGCGCGAGATTAGATAAGTCTCCGCCATTATCCACCCAATCGATTAGCCCCGAATGGTGAGCAAGAAAGTTAGAGCCCGTAATTGCTGGCTGCAGTTCATTACTGATCTCAAATGCCAACCCACGTAACTGACTAGGCAGAATGATATTTTTTAAATCATCAAGCTGTTTGTTTGCTGATAACATCGCTTGTTGCACCATCGCAATCAGCGTGCTGAGCACTAAAATGGTTGAGAGAACGATATAAATCCGCTTTCTGATTGAAAGAGTTTGCCAACGCATACAC